>CAMOIV010000067.1 GCA_946616305.1 uncultured Lachnospiraceae bacterium
GGATGCGGACAGGCTGCCGCTACAGAGGCTGCTCCTGCTGCCGAGCCTGCCGCTGCAGAGGCTGCTGAGCCTGAAAAGACCGAGGAGGCTGCTCCTGCTGCCGATGACAGCGCTGATACAGAGGCTGCTGCCGATGACACCGCTGCTTCCGGCGACGACGTAACGATAACCTTTATGGCAAGCCAGGACTGGATCCAGGATGCTGAAATGGAACTTGGAGAGAAATTCACCGAGGAGACCGGTATCAAGGTAGATTACCAGATAGTTCCTTCCGATCAGTATGAAAGCCTTCTGATGACCAAGATCAATGCCGGCGAATGCACGGATATCTTTGGCGGTCAGAGCTCACAGTTCTCCATAGTTACACAGTTCGATGTTGAGAAAAATGCAGTTGATCTTTCCGGCGAAAGCTGGGCAGGCAACGTTGATCCCGCTGCAGCTGTTGAGCTTTCAGTAGGTGACAAGCTCTATGGTCAGCCGATACAGGACGTATCTGCATGCTGGGCTGTAGCATACAATATAAGCATGTTTGATGAGCTTGGTCTCTCCATCCCCACCAATTATGCTGAATTCTGTGATGTGTGCGATAAGCTCATGGCAGCTGATATCATCCCGATATATGAGTGCGTTTCAGACGGATGGCATCATGTATGCTGGACCGAGGCAGCTGTAGCAGCTACACAGGCAGATCCTTCATATCCCGAAAAGCTCAACAACAACGAAGCTACCTTCGAAGGAAATAAGGAACTCACAACCATGTTCTCACAGCTGAAGGAAATGGCTGATAAGGGCTACATGGGTGACAACTATATGTCAAATGAGTATGCTGATGCACCTGCAGCCATAGCAAGCGGTGAGTATGCAATGGTACTTTACAATCAGGGTCTCGGTGCCGAGGTCAACGCAGCTGATCCCAGCTTCTCTGAGGACAATATCGGCTACTTCGTAAATCCTCTTTGCGACAACCAGGCTCTTAACGTTAACTACTGCGGACCTTCAAGATTCATCTTCTCCGGTTCCAAGAATATAGATGCAGCCAAGAAGTATCTTGAGTTCATGGCTTCTGATGACAGCCTTGCATACATGACCGAGAACGTAGGAAAGTTCAATCAGCTTCCTTACACTAATGCTCCTTCCGCATACTCCAAGGTCGTTCAGGATTTCTATGACAGATATCCCAACAAGGTTGCAGTGTTCCAGGCATCAGTTAAGTATTACAATCCTGCATGGATGGATATCGGTGCCGATATGTCCGCTATGTTCTTAGGTGAGATGACACCCGAGGAAGTTCTTACGGATATCGACAAATTAAGGGCTGAACAGGCTGCAGCCGCTTCAGATCCCGCTTGGAAATAATAACTGTAAATAGCTGAAACAGGAGGCTGTCTGGCAACGGTCAGACAGCCTCATTTTTCGAAAGGTTGATCTAATGAATAAAAGTAAAATATATCCGAGATATTTTGCCTTTGGTGCACTGATCATATATTTTATATTCTTCTTTCTCCCGGGTCTCATCGGTGTGGGGTACTCCTTCACAGACTGGTCCGCATACTCCGATACGCTTCACTATGTGGGAATGCAGAACTTTGGGACCGTATTCTCCGCCGACGAGAATTATATGAAGATCATATCAAACACCTTGGAGTTCACCTTTATCACAACGATACTAAAGAATGTGATCGGCCTTATACTTGCTCTCCTTCTTACCAAGTCCATACGCCTCCTGAATATGCACCGCGGGATCGTGTTCATGCCATCGGTATTGTCCACTCTTATCATCGGTATGATCTTTAAGTCCATACTGGATCCCAAATCCGGACTGCTCAATACCTTTTTCAGATCCGTAGGCCTCGATATGCTTGCTCAGAAATGGCTTGTATCCTCAGAGCTTGCCTTCGGTTCGGTAATGGCAGTGGATATCTGGCGCGGAGTCGGATACATCATGACCATCCTCATCGCGGGGATACTGTCCATCTCTTCCGACTATTATGAGGCTGCCGCCATAGACGGAGCAAACGGATGGGATAAGTTCAGATATGTTACCTTCCCCCTCATACTGCCGACTCTTGCCACAACCACCGTACTGAACGTCATATACGGACTGAAGGTCTTTGATATGGTTTATGCACTGACTAACGGCGGCCCCGGCAAAGCCACCACCGAGGTGCTGTATACGGCTGTGTTCAAGAAGTTCGGAACGGGTCAGTACGCAGTCGGCACCGCACTTTCATCCGTAATGTTTGTAATAATGATATTTGTCGGCATTTACATGATCAGGGTAATGACTAAAAACGAGGTAGTTGAATAATGAAGATCAAAAGGACCGTATTCTCCATCATAAGAAATCTTATAGCATGGATCTTTTCAGCCATATGTCTGATACCGCTTCTCCTTATCATCTTTAATTCTCTAAAGGATAAGAAGGCCGCATCAAAGATGAACCTTGGTTTTCCCGAGCTTCCTATCCAGTGGAGCAACTTTGTCACTGTCATAGAAAAGGGTAAGCTTGCAACCTCATTTTGCAACAGCCTTCTCTATTCCGCAGGTTCCGTAATACTGTGCGTACTGTTGGCCGCTCTTGCCGCATATGTACTCTCAAGGAATCAGACAAAGCTCAATAATTTCCTGTATATGTTCCTGGTCCTCGGTATAACTCTGCCCATAAACTATGTTGCCCTTACTAAGGTGCTGCAGTTCCTTCACCTTAACAACACCGCGATAGGCATCATACTTTTGTATACGGCAATGCAGCTTCCCTTCATGACCTTCCTGATCCACGGTTTTGTAGCCAAGGTCCCGGTAGAGCTTGATGAGGCTGCGGTTATAGACGGGTGCGGGCCCATCCAGCTCTTCTCACTCATCGCTTTTCCCATGTTAAAGCCCGCCATAGCTACAGCTACAGTCCTGACCTTCCTTAATACCTGGAATGAATTTGTTTCTCCTTTATACTTCCTTAACAGGAGCGAACAATGGCCCATGACACTGTCAGTGTACAATTTCTTCGGTATGTACTTTAAGGATTGGAATCTGGTATGTGCCGACATCCTCCTTACAAGTCTTCCCGTTCTGGTTGTATACCTGGTAGGTCAGAAATACATAGTATCCGGTATGACTGCCGGAGCAGTGAAAGGATAATCGTGATAAGATCGATCGAAAAGCCTGATGAAGGGATAGTGCATGTCACATATCCCTCATCATCCATATATACAGAGTCCCTTACGGATAATGAACCCATAGATTTCACCTTCGAAGGAAATAAGGTGTTAAGCCAGTGTGAGGTATCATTTTCTCCCATTACGGTTTATAGATACGAAGCTTATGATTCGGCTTTCGTCAGAAAACAGACTGCCAACGGCGAGGTCGCATATACAGATAAGCTGAAAAAGATTCCCGCATATGAGGCCTTTTCGGTGACTGTCTCCTTTAACATAGGCAGTGATGAGATGCTGCTGGGTCTTGGTCAGTACGAGGACGGGATCTATGATTACAGGAACCATACGGAGTATCTGTACGAATCCAACATGAGGATCGCCATACCATTTCTTGTAACAACGGGGAACTATGGGATCCTGATAGATTCGGAATCCTCCATGGTGTTCTCGTCTGATAAAAACAGGATAAGCTTTTGCATAGACTGTGCAAAAGAGCTGTCATACTACGTATTCACCGGCAGGAGCATAAGAGATATCATAAAGTGCTATTACAGGATCACCGGTATGCCCTCCATGCTCCCAAGGTGGGCTTTCGGATACATACAGAGTAAGGAAAGGTACAAAACAGGCCGGGAGCTTGAAGATGTCGTATCAGGCTTTCGTACAAGGCAGATCCCTATTGACTGCATAGTACAGGACTGGTACAGCTGGGAGGATGGTCTGTGGGGCGAGAAGAAATTCGATAAAAAACGGTATCCCGATCTTCCATCCACAGTTAACAAACTCCACCATGACAATGTCCGTTTCATGGTCAGCATATGGCCCAACATGAGCACTGCTTCATCGAACTATGCACAATTTGCCAAAAGAGGACTCCTCCTTCCCAACTCAAATCTTTATGATGCATTTGATGAGGATGCCAGAGCTCTTTACTGGCAGCAGACATGCGAAGAGATCATGAGCAGCGGCACGGATGCACTGTGGTGTGATAATGCCGAACCCTTCTCCGATGCAGACTGGAGCGGTGAGGATAAAAAAGCCGAGATCGACCGTTTCCGGGTTGTTAAGGAATTATCGCAGCATTCAATGCCATGGGAAGTCCTTAATTCCTATGGTCTGTACCACGCAAAGGGCATATACGAAAACTGGCGCCGTGACATCCCTGCAAAGCGTGTCGTCAACCTAACCAGATCAGGATATACGGGGATCCAGCAATACGGCACCATCCTCTGGTCAGGGGATATCTGCGCAACCTATGATACATTACGCAAGCAGATAGTTGAGGGCATCAAAATGGGGCTTACGGGTATGCCCTATTGGACTCTGGATATAGGCGGTTTCTTTGTCGTAAATGATAAATATGAAAACCGCGGCTGCAATGACGAAAGCCATAAGCCTCTGTGGTTCTGGCACGGTGACTATAACGACGGCGTAGATGACAAGGGCTATTGTGAACTGTACGTACGGTGGCTTGAATTCGGCACGTTTCTGCCCATCTTCCGCTCCCATGGAACAGATACCCCCAGGGAGCCCTGGCAGTTTGGAAACAAGGGCGATATGTTCTATGATGCGATCCTATCCCACATAAAGCTCAGATATCGTCTGCTGCCCTACCTTTATTCACTGGGAGCCATGGCACACCGGTACGGAGAGCCTGTCATGAGAAGCCTTCTCATTGATTTTCCGGAGGATGAAGAGGTTCGTGATATCTGCGATGAATACCTTCTGGGCCCTGCTCTCCTGGTAGCTCCGGTATATACTCCCATGTATTACGGCCCGGATTCAAAGGTAATAGAGTCGGGCGAAAAGAAACGTAAGGTATATCTGCCGAAAGGCTTTGGATGGTATGATCTATACTCGGGAAAGCATTATAACGGCGGAAGCCATATAAACGCGGACGCTCCCCTTGACAGGATCCCGGTCTTCGTCCGTGAAGGATCCATAATCCCTCTATCTTCCGATATCACCCACGCGGATGAGAATAAGGGCTGTCCGGATGAGATATGTGTTTACGAGGGATGCGACGGCAGCTTCACTCTGTATCTGGATGAGGGTGACGGCTATGCCTTTGAGGACGGACAATATCGCGAGGTTGAGTTTACCTATTCTCAGGCAGAGCATAAGCTGTCCACCTCCATGAGCGGCGATTATCCGGTTGACGATGAGTTTTCCGTCACCGTCAGATACATCAGGTGATATCCGGTTTTATTCCTCTGTGATCATATTGACGGGATCAAGAGTTTTGATACGGCGGCCTAGGGTACCTGCGGTTGCCATGGCGATGCCGAGAATCATGAAGGCGGTTAAGACATATGATAAGGGAAGCACGGTAAATACTGCCTTCCTGAAGCCAAATATGGAGAAGGTCGCCTTCATGAGGTTTGCTCCTGCCGAAGGTGACAATACAAGCCCTATGGCGATCCCCAGGATGATGGCCGGCATGTTGGATATCATGGTCTGTCTGATAAGCTGTCCTGAGGTGAACCCTAAAGCCTTTGATACCCCGAGATTCCTCCACTCTCTGGTGATCTGTGAGCGTATGATGAGTGACTCCACAAAGGCCACTATAAGTATCGTAAGAGATGCTATAAAGATCGCCACCGCCTTCATTCCCGCTGATACCACTCCGGTAGTTCCCTTTGCAGCCTCTATATAATCGGTCAGCTCCTCATCCGGATACACATCCTCAAATTCCTCCTTGATATCCTTAAAGGTCCTTCCCTCCTTAAGGTTTATCCAGATCCCGTATTCATTTGCGGGAGGGGCAACACGCTCATATCCTGAGGTTGTGATATATGCCATCATACCCATATTGTTCATGGTCTGGCAGATACCGCACACTTTGAAGTCCTCTTCCTTCCCCATATTCTTTATGGTCACCTTGTCTCCGAGCCTGGCATTAAGGGTATCTGCCGCAGCCGAAGCCAGCATGATATCCTTCTCATCGACAGGCCATCCTCCTTCCAGGATCATGCCGCCCACGATATCTTTGGTATCGGTGAAGGCTCTGGTGGTTATGCTCGCTGTCTTCTTTCCTACGGAATAATTGAAGGCATACCATGTATCTCCATACACTGACTTCACGCTGTCCATGGTCTCTATATTCTTCATCATGGTCAAAGATCCATCGGTTGTCGCATCGCAATCAAACATCCCGGCAAGGTTCAAAAGCCCTTCCTCATCTCTCGCATAGGAATCCACCATCCCAAAACCGATAATGGTCGATATGGACAGGATCGCCATGATAAAGACTGTTCCGAGCTTGCTTGTAAATCTGCCGAAAGTCTCCTTCAGTGCAAGGGTAAGGGGTATGGGCAGAGCCGTATGCTCAAAGGTAAACAGGTTCCTTCTTGCAGTCTTGGCCGCCGCTCCTCCGTGAAGGGCATCAAGCACCGATACCTTTTTGTATTCCCTTCCGAGGAATAAGGTCACGATGGTTATGACGAGACATATGCCGGCTAATACCGAAATGATCACGACCGGATCCGGACTCTGATTCCAGGACAGCCCCAGTGTGGCAAGGATGATCGCTCCTGCCGGCTTCAGCAGTACAACTCCCAGTACCAGTCCCGCCACGCATCCGAGACCTGCTACCAGCAGGAGCTCCACAAGCAGGATCAGTACCATCTCACTTACCGTATAGCCGGAAGCCTCCATTATAGCCGTATTCTTCATGTTAAGCATGATGAAGTTCTTTACGGAAAAATGTATTATCACCAGGGCTATGATAAGCATGATGACTGCAAATGCCAGAACTATGGCTATAAAGACCATGGGCAGGATCAGTGAAGCGGTCTTCATCAGATCAGCCGGCAGGAAGTTCATGGATGAAAGACTGTAATCCGGATGTGCCTTTACATATGCCAGATACCAGTCATTGAATTCATTGAAAAGCCTGTCGCAGACTTCGTTTCCCGTTTTGCCTTCCTTTATCGCCTTTCTTGACAGATCTGTTTTGAAATGCCTGCAGCTTTCGGCTTTATCAGGGTTTTCAAACTCTATCTCGTTGTACAGCCTGTCGGATACCAGCAGCAGATAATTCCCCATGTTCATGGGTGAACAGTATATATTGTCCTCATTATAGCCGGCAACCTTCATCCTGTAGATGTTGTCTCCGATCTTAAGCTCCATGACATCGCCTATATCATAGGAACCTGACAGGGATACAGGTATCACCACCATATCGCCGTGCAGTCTGTCGGTAAAAGCAGAACATTTCTGCATCCTTCGCTCTTCCTCATAGGATTCTATATCAAAGGCGTACTCTGTCCATGTTTTTTCGCCCTTATGACGGTATTTGGCATAGGTATCGATATACCCGGTGGTCTCATAGCCGTTGCAGTACGGATCGCCTTTGATTATTTCCGCCAGCTTGTTTTGTGCCGCTTCGTCATCTGTCATAAGGATAAGGATATCCGCGGCATTTATATTCTCCATGTTGGTATCGACGACCCTGCCTGTCCCCACCAGAAAGGAAGCACTTATAAAGATCAGTGCGGATGCGATCAGTGTCAGGATAAAGAAGGTGATCATATCGCCCTTCTGTTTTCTTATATTGTTTTTGGCGATAAAGAAATAACGGTACATCCTACCACCCCATATCCTGCAGAAACTCCTTGAGCTTCCTGTGGCGTTTTACTGCTTCTTCTGCCCGGGGATTGCTCTCGTCCTTGTAATTACCCACATAGGGTCCAAGCTCCACTTCGTCGGATATCACACCGTCGGAGAGATAGATGATGCGATTCCCGCGTTCCGCTGCCGCAATGGTATGTGTGACCATGACGATGCTCTGCCCCTCCCTGTTCAGGTCCGTCATGATGTCCAGAACGTTTTCCGTATTCTGAGAATTAAGAGCCCCGGTAGGTTCATCGGCATACAGTACCTCAGGACTGTTTATCACCCCGCGCACCACAGCGACCCTCTGCTGCATTCCTCCGGACATCTGTGTGGGAAACTTATCCCAGTCGCCGTCCGTGATCTCAACTCTTTTCAGGAGTTCCCTGGCCTTTGCGGCAAGCTCCCTTCTGTTATGATGGCGCAGCAGTCCAACCACCATGATGTTATCAAGTGCACTCATGCTGTCGTTTAGGTAGTTCTGCTGGAAAACGAATCCCACATGATCCCGTCTGAATATAGCCAGGCGGTCATTATCAAATCCGGTGATGGTGGTCTTACTGCCGTCGCCGGTCTCATAGGTTATCTCCCCGGCGCTCGGATGATCCATACCCGAGAGGGCATATAGAAGGGTGCTCTTTCCGGATCCGGAATTTCCCATTATAACGGTGAAATCTCCCTTATAGATCTCCATATCAAGGTTTTTCAGTACCTGTTGAACGGAGTTTCCGGCTTTGAAGGATTTGCACAGATCCCTGGTGTAAAGGATCCTCTTTTTTTCAAGCTTTGCGTCCTGCATCATTTCACCTTTACACTCTGTCCCTCTTTCAGTTCGGCAGTCTCATCCCAGGCTACCGTCTCCCCTTCTCTCAGACCCTCGAGGATCTCTGTATCGTCATCGTTTTTGACTCCGGTAACAACATCCCGCTTATGAGCTTTGCCGTCTTTGAGAATAAAAACGTAGTCGCCTTTATCGTCGCTGTAAAGTGCATCCGTGGGAATGAGGAGTGCAGCCAGCACATTGGCTGTCATGATCTCCGTCTTTGATTCTATCCCGAGGATGATCTGGTCATCAGGCTCGTCAAGAGCGCATTCCACTCTGATGCCTACAGTTCCTCCGTCATCGCTGGTCTTTTTTTCGATCCTTGATACATGGCAGGCATAGTCCTTATTCTTGATATGAGCCGTTGCCGTCTGACCCTCTTCGATATTGATGATATCGTATTTATTCACATAGCATACAACTGCCGTATCCGAGACAGACTGTATCTGTACCAGCTCCTGGCCTTTAGAGACCTCGCTCCCTTCGGATACAGAAAGCTTCGTGATGACCCCGTCGAATTCCGCTCTGATGCCATCGGAGGCGGTTTCATAGTCCTTCAGCCTGCTTTCATTTTCGAGATCGTCTGCTGCCTTTACCGCTTCGTTCATGTCCTTTTCGCCCTGGGTCTCAAGATTCAGCTGTGTCGAAGCCTTCTGACTTTCCATAACGGATCTTTTTTCCCTGTAGTTGGTCATCAGATATTCAAGGTACTGGAGATTATCCTGCATCTCTACTATCTCGGGGTCGTATTGCTGATCGTACTTATTTCTGGCTATCTCCTTCTGTATATTGTCTCTTGCCTTCTGGACCTCCCCCGGATCATCATCCTCTCCCACGTTACAGCATGCCAGATCCGCCTGAAGCTGTGCATCACGTGCCGCATATTCTCCCTGCTTTTCCGTAAGCATCTTTCTGTTTGCTATGATCACGGCTTCCACATTGGCTATCTGGGCATCAAGCTCGGCTATGGAGTTTTTTGCCTCTCCGTACAGATGCTCCATCCTCTCACCTGTCTGAGTGGAATCGTCATATCGCCCCAGATCCGCCGCGGCATCAAGCTCAGTCAGTGCCTGTGCCTTTGACAGCTCCTCTTTATCATAAGTCATGAGGAGATCTCCTTTTTTTACGAAATCTCCTTCTCTGACCGATACCTTACCCATACATCCGTCTATACCGGCAAAATAAGTCTTCTCTTTCAGGCTTTCGACCTTGCCGTTCAGCTCCAGTTTACAGTCAAGCTGTCCTCTCTTGGCCTCTGCCGTATTTACCGCGGTACCCGCCGAAGCGGTCACGGAGACTCCTCCCACAGCCAGCGCTGCCAATATGCATGTTCCTGTTATAAGCTTCCAGTGTTTCATGATCCCTCTCTACTTCTACAGTCGTTGCTACGTGTGTCGTATCTACGTGTGTCGTGCTACGTCTATCGTACTATGTTTGATGCAGTAAATATACTACGCCTGTCAGAGTATGTCAACATCTTTTTTATAAATAATGACATAAAAAAGGACGGTTCTTAAATCAACCGTCCTCATGTGTGTTTTCTGCCGGACCGGAAGCCTCTTTACCGCCTGCTCCGCCGGATCCCGTCTTTGCACCGGATCATGTCCCGCTTATTTTTCGGATCTTTGGGATCTACCACTTTCCCAGGAGCATCAAAACCCCCGGTATCCAGGCTGTTATGATCCCTTCCGTGATCTGAAGGATCGGTACGAAGCGCCCCAGATCCTTCTTTAAGATGTCCGTGACAAACGCACTTCCCCATAGTATAGCCCAAAGCCACCAGATAACAGCCCATCTCCAGTCAGGCGCGGCGCCGGACGCGGCAGAGCCTGTAATCCCCTCGACGAAGCCGAAAACAACCGCATTCACTGCAACAAATGAAGAAAACACGGCAAACGGTCTGCTGTCCAGGTTGAAAATACTGTTGATCGCCACAAAAAGGTATGTGAATCCGAACAGCAACCCCGTTCCTGCAGCATAATAATTACCTTGAACTATACTGACAAAATTAATAAACAGTGACAGGATACCGGTAAAAATGTTCATCACGGCAGCCGCTTTGGGATCAACCTTCCAAAGAGAACAGACCCCGTTGTTTATCAGTACTATCCCTACAAATAAAAGACATACGCCTAACATAGAATCCTCCATATGATTTCCTGTACAAGGATGATGGCACAGAACGGGTGATTTTTCAAGATATGTGATGATAACATCATCTGCCATATCTGATATAATGATACGGAATAGCTGTTCAAGAGACAGTAGTATAGTATTGTAAATATAAGGAGGTATTATCATGTCAAATGCTGCTAAGGTAAATGAATATCTGGATAAGGCAGGTGTATTCTGCTTTCTCACGACTGATGAGGATCAGCCTAAGGGACGGCCCTTCGGGTTCCATATACTGTTTAATGATAAGCTGTATTTCGGATGCGGTACATTCAAGAATGTCTTCAAACAGCTTACTGCTAATCCCAAGGTAGAGATACTGGCCGTGAACGGTGATGAATTCCTCAGATATGACGGTGAGGCAAAGGTCGTAGCGGACGATGCTCTGCTTGCAAAGGTCCGTGAAGCGATGCCCCAGATCATGGAAACGTATGACAGGAACGGATGGGAAATGGGTTTATTCTATCTGGAAAACGGTCATGCCGAGATCCGCGGACTCTTTGAGCTGAAGGAAGAATTTGACGTATGATCTTTGACCGTCACAGGCTGTCCATGGTCTGTGACGGTCCTACACGCTTACACTTGAATATGTCGGCATCAGAGTCCCGCTGCCGTTCATCTTGAAGAACGGTTAAGGAACTTTGCGACTCTGGATAAAGAGGGATTGATCAATGAGAGACAAGGCAGCCGACGCAGCCCAGATGGCCATAAAGCGTAATGAATTTCTGCTAAAAGAAATGCTTCTTGCAAGATATTGTATGAAGGAAAGTTAGGGAGGAACTGTTATATCATTTTTTCATGTTGCTTTGCATCCTCACGATGGTAACGATGTTTGCGATAATAGTTGCCGCATCAGATGCTGCTCCGGTGTAGGATCCAAGTATGAGATGATAAAAGAACCAGGGAATAAAGGTTCCCATTACCAGGATCTTGAATCTGATCGGATCCTTCACATCCATGAAAATGATGTATACGATACAAACGGCGGCAGGGATCATTCCCAGTATCCCCTGATCGTTCAGCAGTATCGTCATAATAATGGATGCTGCAATAAAGAATATCTTCCAGGGAAGATTCAGTTTTTCCTTGTAACATATGTAGTTTCTTACGCATGAAAGAACATTGCTGACAGCTCCGGTAACTCCTCCCAGAAGCAGCATTGCGATTCCCTGCATGACAAGCTGTACTATCTGTAAGATCAGTATCCTGTCCTTTTTCTTCACTGCACCGGTCCCAATCTGGATCAGTGCAGCAAAAAAATCTATTATATTCGCTGCTATCTGCATATAATCCTTTCGGTTATTTGGCGATA
>CAMOIV010000068.1 GCA_946616305.1 uncultured Lachnospiraceae bacterium
GATCCTTTTTGATATCATCCATAAATCCATTCTCCTTTTATTCTGAGCACCATAAACAAAACGTTTCGAATTCGATGTGTTTACTCCGTCTTCTTCTCAGAATCTTTAATCCTGTAATAATCCTCCGCATCAATAGTGATTTCAATATGTTCCTTCGCGGATTTTTATTGTTCAAGTAAACAACAGACTTCGACGTTCTGTTATGTGGGCAAGAAAAATCATCCAACCAGTTCAACCTATATCATTTTGATAAAGCCATCTCACTTCATCATCAGTAAGCTTACCCGGATAATCACTGCGAACATATCTGAAATTCCCGTTGGGAAGCACTCTTGTATTTAATGTGGTCTGTAGTATCGATCCCATAAATTACTTATCCATCCCTATCCATTGTATGAAAGCCGTTTTGTCACTGCTGTTATACCCTGCCTGCTCATAAAAATGAAGCGTCTCCGGTTTCTTTGATCCTGTAAGCAGCATCATTTTATAGCAATTCTCCTGCTCCGCGATCTTCTTTGCGTAAGTCAGGCACTCTCCTGCATAACCTTTTCTTCTGTGTTCGGCATGCGTTACTACATTTTCAACAAAAGCATATGGCCTTACACTCCTTGTAAGATTCGGTATAATCACGCATACACAGGAGGATACAATCTGACCATCAATTTCATTCACGATCAGATGATGATTGGGATCTTCAAGAATCTGTTCCCATGTTTCCTCTAAGTGCTTATCATGCTCCGGAATACTGTCTTCATGTAAAAACAGATACAGTTCAAGCAATGCATCCAAATCCTCTTTTACGACTTCTCGTACCATACAAAAACCTCACATTAAAGTTGCTTTCTGATTCATTCGGCTTTCTGTCATACAGCTAAAACCCGACCGACTCATAATTCTTAGGAGCGACCAGATTACTGTTTGTGCCCGTATCCCTCCAATTAACATCCCATACTTCTCTATTTCTCGGATCAAACGAATATGCATCCTGTAATTTGACAAATCCCTCTTTTTTTGGTATCTTTCTAACTAAGAAATGGGTTTTCACCGGGTAGGACTTAGGTCTGACAGGACTTGCCTGTTTCTTTTTTTATTTCCAAAATATCATAAAGATATTTCTTCCCACTTGAAGCATGTCTGATTAAAAGCCTTCCCCGGAAGATGTTGTATCTCTCAATATTTCCATCATCTCCGTATACAGGCAGAGCAAACCTTGTATCATATCGATACCACCCATTTTTTGCATTGGCATATTCGCTACTGCACATAAAAGTCTCGTAATAAAAATGACATACATTTCGCAGCAGCGACTACTCAACATCTATCTCACAGCCACAACTATCCGACATCTAACTCGGCAACTCAACTCTCACACTTTGTGAGCCGAATTGCCCTTGAATAAGTTACCGAGAAGCGTTTTGTCTGTCCGATGCCAAATTTGCCCGATTACCCGAAACCGCAGTATTACTGGGCTTTTGTGCCTATTTTCCTTCGACCTTTGACATCAAACAGACGGTCTCAACATGGCTTGTCTGGCAGAACTGGTCGATGACGGTGTATTTTTCAAGGCGGTAGCCTGCGGCAAGGAAGGTCTTGAGATCTCTTGCAAGAGTGGCAGGATCACATGAAATATAGACTATACGCGAAGGAGAGAAACCGGCTATGGCATCAAGGGCCGGCTTCTCCATGCCGGATCTGGGGGGATCCATAACGACAACATCCGGATGGACATCTTCAAGCTGCGGAAGACAGTTCTCGACAGCCGCACATACAAAATCCGCATTCTTAATGTCATTAAGGCCGGCATTACGAACGGCATCGGATACAGCTTCCTCAACAACTTCCATACCATGTACGAAATGGGCCGATCCTGCAAGAAACAAAGATATGGTCCCGATACCGCAGCAAAGGTCATAGACTGTTTCAGCCCCGGTCAGAGCAGCATACTCCAAAGCCTTTTGATAGACCTTGTAAGCCTGGACGGGATTTACCTGATAAAAGGAAAGAGGAGAGATCCGAAAGGTAAGGTCTCCCATTTTGTCGCAGATATATCCGGGGCCATATAGAGTCACAAGAGTGGGTCCCAGGATCACGTTGGTCTTCTCGGGGTTCTCATTGATGACTATGGTTTTAAGACCCGGGATACCGATCAGCGCTTCCGAAAGCTCATCCCGTAGGGATCTTCCTAAGTCTGACAGACTGCGGACAACAGGCATCACCATTATCTCACCGGTTTCAAAGCCTTTGCGTATGACGAGGTGGCGGATGCATCCTTTTCCGGTGTTCTCGTCATAAGGCTGGATCCCCTTTTCTTCACAAAAAGAAAGGAAGGTTCTTAAGATAACGGAGAACTCCGGGGGATTCAGATAACAATCCTTTGCCTCTATGATATGATGTGTCCGGCCTGCGTAGAATCCGGATATCAGATGGCCGTCCCTGCCACGGGCTATGGGATACTGGGCTTTATTCCTGTACCGGAACGGGGTATCCATGCCTATGGGGGCTTCGTGAGCCCTGTCCAGTGTCTTTGCGGGGATGCCTCCGATCCTGAGCAGGCAGTTATAAACTGCGTCATCCTTGAAAGCAAGCTGCTTCTCATAGGAAAGCTCCTGCAAGGTACAGCCGCCGCAGGGTCTTGCTTTTATACAACGCGGCGCTACCCTGTCAGGGGAAGGCTCATCAACGCTTACAAGTCTGGCAAATGCCAGGTTCTTTTTGGATTTGGTGATCATTGCCGTGACGGTATCCCCGGGCAGAGAGTCCTTTATAAAGACAGGAAAACCGTCTATCTTTGCTATCCCTGTCCCATCAGAAGAAAGGGCTTCTACTTTAAGCCCTTCTATGATCTCATTTTTATTAAATGTCCGGTTTGAGATTCTATCCATGTATGATATGGGGATCAGGCCTCCTCAGTCCAGGCCGAGGTCTTCCTGATATTGGCACCTAAAGGCCTGTTGACTCCCAGCCATTTATCCTTCTCTTTTCCCGACAGCGCTTCGGTGAAGGTTTCCATCTTTGCATCCGTATTGTCGGCAAGATGGAGAGCCATGGCCTCCATAAGCTCCGGTGTCTTGGGGGAGCCGAACTCCAGCGAACCGTGATGAGCAAGTATGAGATGCTGCAGTTCCGTCAGCAGCTTGTCCGGAAAGCCTTCTATATCCTTTGCCTTGATGGCGATCATCTCTGCTCCCATATATATATGTCCCAATAACTGACCGTCATCGGTGTAATCATTCTCGGGAAAATGAGATATCTCCCGGGTCTTGCCTATGTCATGCAGCAGGGCGGCGCTGATCAGCAGATCATGATCCAGTACAGGATATGCTTTTGTATAGAATTTGCAAAGCCTTGTCACTGCAAGAGTATGCTGCATAAGCCCGCCGACAAAGCTGTGATGTACTGTCTTTGCGGCAGAGGTTTGTCTGAAGCTCTCTATGAAAGCAGGATCCTCGGTAAAAAAGGACTTAAGAAGCCTGTTCAGGTAAGGATTCTTGACGGTTTCTATAACGTTTTTCAGCTGAGTATACATGCTGTCATTATCGAGAGGGGACATAGGCAGATAATCGGAAGGTATGTATTCTCCCTCCGATGCCCTGCGTATCCTGCGGATGTTGACCTGGATCGCGCCGTTGAAAACCGTCACATCCCCATTGATATCCACATAATCCAACTCATCGAAATCTCCGATGCCGTCCGAGTTCGGATCCCATATCTTGGCATCCGCCACACCGGTCTTGTCCATCAGAGTCAGGTTCATGTATTCCTTACCGTTTTTTGTCATAAGGGTCGCGGACTTCTTACACAGATAAATGTCCGAGATCCGGTCTCCTTCAGACAGCTCGCTCAGGTATTTCATTTTTATTGCTCCTTATTTGACAGTTCCACATCAAAGGTGAGTTCCGAGTAATCTCCCCTGGAAAAACGCTGGACGGTTATGACCGTAGATACTCCGGGAGACAGATCCTTGATGGCATTCATGTAATCGGGATAGTCGGCTATGACTTCCGTGCCGATCCTTGTGATGACATCCCCGCTCTGGATCCCTGATGTCATGGCAGGGGAACCCGCTTCTACATTTATAACATAGGCACCCTTGGGAATATTGTATTCCTCGGCTGCATCAGCAGTCACGCTGGTGCCGTTGATGCCCAGGTATGCCCTGTCCTTACCGTTGGCAAGGCTTTCGATCATATCCTTTATGTCGGATATGGAATAGGTTGTGATGATGTTCTGCGTACCCTTTGTCTGGTAAGCCGTGGTGATGATACCCAGCACTCTGCCGGAATAATCGATTATCACGCCCGAAGCATTTTCGGAGCCGTATATATCGGTGGTCAGAAGATGGAAATTAAAATCGCTGGTCTCTATCTGCTGGGTCATGGAGGTTATAAGACCGTAAGCTTCCGAGCCCTGCATCCCCAAAGGAGCTCCTATGGCTATCACGGGAGTGCCTACTGTGGAGGCATAGGTTGATGTGCCAAGCTTGGCGTATGATATGCGATTTTTAGTCTGTTCCGACAACTCGGTAAGATCAACCCCCAGTATCTGAAGGGAGGTATCCACATCCGACTTGACGATAGTGGCGGGAGCCGAGGTATCATCATCAAATCTCACCTCTATGGACTCCGCATCCCCTGTCACGGCTCCGTCAGCCAGAATGAGCATCTGCTTGCCGTTATCCGCTATGATGAGTCCTGCTGTCGTATCTCCGTCCTCGTAAGCACGCTCGAACCAGTCGGTGGAAGTGGTCTTGGCGGTTACTTCCACAACGGCGGTCTCCGCATCTGCGGCGATCTCATGCAAAGCCTTATACAGTGCGGTATAGCTTTGAGGGGATATGTCCACCTGATTATTGATATTGTTGATTATGGTCGTAGGGGATTTATTATCGCTTACCGCAGCATTCGCTGCATTGTCGCTTGCACTCTCATCGGCGGGAGCATCATTTCCGGAAGCGGTGTCATCCAAAGCCTCGGCAGCATCCGCTGCATCCTCTGAAACGGCGATCTTATCCACGGATACGCTCTCGCTCTCAACAGCGGAATCATCGGACACCATGTTATCGGACACTGCTCCTTCAGGCTCCTTTTCCGAAGCCGTAAGCTCCACAGGCTTCACCTCATCCAAAGACCCGGGGGTGATCCTGCTGTATACAAAGGCAAAGGATGCGGCGGAAACCGCACCGAAAATCACTGCTGTTACTACCACAACGGCAGCCTTTTTAAGCAGTTTTTTCTTATCCAGAGGCTTGTCTTTAATTTTCTCTTTGATAAAATCCGAAGCCATACTGCTCCCTTTCAAAGGTTATCTTTTTAGATTATACTACATACTATGAATAAAAAAATAACCCAAAAACTGGAATTTGATAAAATCCTCGATTCCTTAGTATCTCATGCTTTTTCCGCTGAAGCAAAGAAAAAATGCCTTGAGATGGCACCTCTGGAGAACCGGGATCTGATAGAAAAGAAGCAACAGGAAAATGCCGATGCCATTGACAGGATATTCAAGGACGGATCCATAGGCTTCGGGGGAATAAAAGACATCAGAAGATCCGTGATCCAATCGGGCCGCGAACAGACATTATCCGCAGGGGAGCTGATGGATGTGGCAACGACTTTGGAGGCCGTGCTCTCCGTGAGGTCCTACGGAGTGAGGGATAGATTTGCAGGATCGCCTGATACTCTTTCAGATATGTTTGAGATGCTCGAACCCATGAGCACCTTATCCACAGAGATAAGGCGATGCATCATCTCTGAGGAAGAGATCGCCGACGACGCATCAGCCACCCTCAAGGGGATCAGGAGGAATATAAGAAATACACAGGAACGCATCAGATCGGAACTTGGACAGATGGTACAGGGAGCATATGCCTCCTACCTGATGGAGCCGGTGGTCACACAGCGCCAGGGAAGGTTTGTCCTTCCCGTAAGGTCCGAATACAAGAATCAGGTCCCGGGAATGGTGCATGACTCGTCATCTACAGGATCTACCCTTTTCATAGAACCTGCCTCAACGGTAAAGCTGAACAATGAGGTTCGCGAGCTGACCCTTGCGGAAAGGCAGGAGATAGGCGTTATACTGGCGACCCTTTCGGGCATGGTGAGCGATAAAAGCGAACAGATCATCGCAGATATCAATATCGCTGCGGAGCTGGACTACATCTTCGCCAGAGCCGCGCTGGCTCTTGATATGAAGGCCTTCAGACCAAAGTTTTCGGATGATCTGTCTCTGGACCTTGCGGCCGCGAGGCATCCCCTTATCGATCCAAAGAAGGTGGTACCCGTAGATGTGTATCTGGGTAAGGACTTCGATCAGCTGATAATCACCGGACCCAATACCGGAGGCAAGACAGTAACCCTAAAGACAGTTGGACTTTTGGAACTCATGGGTCTTTCGGGTCTTTTCATACCGGCAGAGGAGGGATCGACCCTGGGACTGTTTAAGGAGATATTTGCCGATATAGGAGACGAACAGAGCATAGAGCAGTCACTTTCCACCTTCTCCGCACATATGTCCAATATCGTTGAGATACTGAAAAAATGCGACGCCTCCTCCCTGTGCCTCTTTGACGAGCTGGGAGCCGGGACGGATCCTGAGGAGGGAGCGGCCCTTGCGATCTCGGTACTTAATTTCCTCCATGTCAGACATATCCGCTCCATGGCTACAACCCATTACTCGGAGCTCAAGATATATGCCCTCAATACCCCGGGGATAGAGAATGCCTGTTGTGAGTTCGATGTTGAGTCGCTTTCACCCACATATCATCTCCTCATCGGAGTACCCGGCAAGAGCAACGCCTTTGCCATATCCAAAAGACTGGGACTGCCGGGATATATAATAGAAGAAGCGGAACGCAGGATGGATGAGACGGACAGGGAATTCGAGTCCGTGGTGGGAAGACTTGATGAGGCGAGGGTAGAGCTTGAAAAGGTAAAGAAGGAAGCCGACAGAGAAAGGGAAGAGGCCTCAAGTCTTCGGGAAAAGCTGGATGAAGCCCGGGATAAGCTTTCAAGGGAACATGACAGGATAATAGAGAAGGCCCGCCATGAAGCATCGGATATACTTAATGATGCCAAGCTGCAGGCAGATGCCGTATTGCGGGATATAAACAAATACGGGCAGGCCATAGACCATGAGGGTGTAAAAAAGCTTGAAGCTGACAGGGCCATGCTCAGAAGGGGGCTCAAGAGAGTAGAGGAGAAGGATGCGATAAAGAAACCCTCAGGGATGGATGCATCCGATATAACCCTCGGTATGGACGTTGAGATAGCATCCTCAGGATTTAAGGGTACCGTAGGAACTCTGCCGGATAGCAGAGGTAATCTTTCGGTCCTCTGTGGTATAATGACTTACAAGACGAATATCAGGGATCTGATACCGGCAGCCCCCCGTGAGGATAAGGGGAATAAGAAACTGTCCCGCAGCTCCTCATCTCTGTCCCATGCCGGGACCATAGCTACGGAGCTGAATATAATCGGATGTACGGTGGATGAAGGTATAGCAAGGATGACGGATTATCTGGACGATGCTTATATGTCTCATCTGCACCAGGTCAGGATCGTTCACGGAAAGGGAACGGGAAAGCTCAGGGAGGCTGTGAACAGGGAACTTAAGAAGATAAAATACGTGGCCTCTGCCCGCTCCGGTGAATACGGTGAAGGCGATGCCGGCGTTACGGTAGTGACATTCAAATAACGGAGGAAGTGATATGTCTGGTAAGCAAAAGATACTTATAGTGGATGATGATGAGAATATCGCAGAGCTTATATCGCTGTATCTTACAAAGGAATGCTTTGAAACAAGGATAGAGCATGACGGAGAGTCGGCCCTTGAGGCCTTTGATCAGTTCATGCCGGATCTGATACTGCTGGATCTTATGCTTCCGGGTATGGACGGATATCAGGTGTGCAGGGAGATCAGGGCAAAAAGCTCAACACCCATCATAATGCTCTCGGCAAAGGGTGAGGTGTTCGATAAGGTACTTGGACTTGAGCTCGGCGCTGACGATTATATGGAGAAGCCCTTCGATTCCAAGGAACTGGTTGCAAGGGCCAAGGCTGTGCTCAGGCGGTACAGGCCGGTTTCCGTGGAAAAGCCCGTGAATCATGTCAGAAAGGTGGAGTATCCGGATCTGTCCATAAATCTCACAAACTATTCCGTGGTCTACAACGGACAGCCTGTGGATATGCCCCCAAAGGAGCTGGAGCTCCTTTATTTCCTTGCCGCATCACCCAACCAGGTTTTTACCCGTGAACAGCTGCTGGATCATATCTGGGGCTATGAGTACGTTGGTGATACCAGAACGGTCGATGTCCATATTAAAAGACTCAGGGAGAAGATCAACGACCATGAATCCTGGCGTATATCCACGGTATGGGGCATAGGGTATAAGTTCGAGACGCTATGAAGCTGCACAGGACCCTGTATCTGAAGCTCATATTTTCATATATGCTGTTTTTCCTGGCGTCTTTTATAATGATCTCTGCCATAAACAGCAGGATGATCCTTAACGATCTCACAAAGACCAGGGCTGATTCCCTTTACAGAGAGAGTCAGTATGTTGCCACAACTTATGGAAATGATATATACAAAGGATTTGAAGCCAGAGAGAAATCACTGGATCAGCTGAAAGCCATAGATACGTACATTTCCGCTGAGATAAGGATCATAGATACCAACGGATACCAGGTCCTTGATACCCGTTCCGATGATAATCCCGTTTTTTCCGACTTTGATCCCGCAGCCATCGGCTCATATTATCTGGTGGGAGATTTCTACGGGGTATTCGAGGAGGACTATCTGTCAGTCTTTTACCCCATAGTGAATAATTACAATGTAAGAGGCTATGTTGTCATACAGATGCCCATGTCGGATATCTATGCCTCAAGGGACAGGCTTATGACCATATCTTATCTTACGATGCTCTTTATGTATGCGCTGTCACTCATAATACTGGTGACATTTTCGCTCCATGTCTATATTCCCGTGAGGAGGATCACAAGGGCGGCAGAGGAATATGCATCGGGGCACTATTCTTATGATCCCGATGTACATGCAAAGGATGAGATAGGATATCTGGCGGGGACGCTGCATTACATGGCATCGGAGATCGGCAGATCCGAGGAGAATCAGAGAAAGTTCATAGCTAACGTATCCCATGATTTCAGGTCTCCCCTTACCTCCATAAAAGGTTATCTGACCGCCATGCTGGACGGTACCATACCCAGAGAGATGTACGAGAAATACCTGAAGGTCGTACTGAATGAAACAGACAGACTGACTAAGCTCACCAACGGTCTGCTGGAGCTGAACTCTCTGAACCACAAGGGGGTGGTGCTGACCATAACGAATTTCGATATCAATGGTGCCATCAGGCAGATCTGTGAAACCTTTGATGTTCTGTGCAGCGAGAAGAAAATATCCATAGAGCTTATCCTTTCCGGTGAAAAACTCTATGTATCTGCGGACATGGGCAAGATACAGCAGGTTTTTGCAAATCTTATGGATAATGCCATCAAATTCTCCCACACCAATTCCATCATCAAGGTGGAGACCACCGAAAAGGGTGAGAAGGTGTATGTCTCGGTGAAGGATTCGGGTATTGGGATCCCTAAAGACGCTCAGGGAATGGTATTCGACAGATTCTATAAGACCGACCTTTCAAGAGGCAAGGATAAGAAAGGCACAGGCCTCGGACTTGCCATAGCCAAAGAGATCATCCAGGCACATAATCAGAATATCAATGTCATATCCACGGAAGGGGTTGGATCGGAGTTCATATTCACCCTTGCAAAGGCCAGGGATCAAAAGGAAAAGGACTGAAGTGCTATCGGTATACGGCCGTGACTTCACAGCCCTCCTCCGGTATCACCGTTGCGGTTACGGAATGGGGATCTGATATGGTGCCGTTCTTTACCTCCCAATGATCGAATCCGGCGGGGATGTTGGATTCGGCGCGGACAGTGAATCCGGTCTCTTTGAAGTAATATCCTCTGTACTCCGTAAAGAATACATGCTTCCCGGTATTGAGGGAAAAACCGCCCTTTGTACCGTCCGATGTCCTGACACAAACATCCTTCGGTTCCGTATATCCAAACTGCTCCTGTATCAACGTTGGAAAGACGTCATATCTGCCGTCAAGCCAGGTCTTTAGCCCGTCGGCCTTCTCGTCAAAAAACGTATCGGCTTCATATTCAAAGGGGCCGAACCTCCTCTGAGTATCGGGCACCAGCTTCCCGTAAACCTGACGGTACTCGGGCAGACTCTCGTCCACCTTGGCCTTTTCAAAAGAGATGTTCCGCATATCGCAAAGGGCATTTACGAACAGGTTCCTGAATTCCCCGTTTTTGATCAGTGATGACAGGAGGCTGCAGCCGAAGGAATCTCCTTCGCTTAAAGCTTCATCCAGCATGCATGCATCATAATCCGTACCGTCGCTGTATATGCCTGTGGAGAATTCCGTGTCAAAAGTAAGGACACGCCATTTTCCGTCGCTCCAGGAGTTTTTATTCCCCGGACCTCTTACCCTCCAAAGCTGCCAGTTATTATCCCTGAAAACGCTGTCCTCATTATGGATGTATATGTTAAGAGCGCAGAACTGGGCAAAGCCCGGCATATCCAGCATAGACGCGGCTTCTCTGTATTCAGCCGGGTCACTCATGTCATTTGAAACGATCGTATTGTACATTTCCCGGAAAAGATCCATATCGGCCTCTTCTCCGCTCTCCAGCTTCCAGTTCTTGACTATCACTACCTTATCGTCACCTATGCCGTAGTTGTTCTCGATATAGTTGTCGCTGTAGTCCTCGTACAGTACATAGCAGCCCCAGTATTCACCGTCTATGAACAGGACCACCGGCATAGAAGCCTGAGTGTCGAAACTGCAGTCGGAGACCATATCCTGGATGAAGGAATCCCTGAACTTCAGGTAATCGCAGTCGTTGCCGCCGTTTCGCAGCACGAAGGATTTATACTTTTTGACATACCCTCCTTCGTCAGATCTTACATTATCCGGGATAATATTGTACTTTATGCTCTTCTCGCCGTACTCCTCCCGGCACTTGAGACGGAAGCTTTTCTGTATGTTCATCCTGGACTGGCCGCCCATGATCCGGACACCGATATCGGTAGAAAATCCGGTATCGCCGTCCTCAGCCGTAGTAGAAGGCAAAAATTCCACAGCACCCTGGCGCTCCCAATCCGTGCCTGTGTTTGAAAAGTTTCCCATGATCTCCCAGTCCTCGGCATCCTCTCCGTTGTTGTTGGCTGCAAGCCAGTCATCATAGGTCCTGCCCAGAACATATATGCCTGTTTCGTAATCGAACAGGGAGGAGGGATCTATGAAGAGTGAGATGATGGGGACGCTTCCGTACAGGGCTTCCCTGTCGACTCCAACGAAATAAGTTCTGTTGGAGACACTGCTGTAGGTTCCGTCGGGAAGCAGTGCCACTGCTCGTATAACGGTTGCCTTGGTGATGTTGTCTTTTGGTATGTATTCCCTGAAAGGGCTTGTGCCGCCTATGGCACTCAGATAATTGGGCTGCGGGGTCCTGTCGCCGATCATCAGCGGGCCTTCATAGGGTATGGAGGCAGCGGTGGGTACACTGCCGTCCACTGTAAAGAATATCCTGGCTCCCGGCTCGCGGGAGGTTATCTCAAGAGAGAATATATCATCATAAAAACCGCTGTCGGCGCTGAACACCGGGGCATAATGATCCGACACTTCTTTTCGCTTGGCTTTGCTGCTGTTTTCGGAAGAGTCTGAGAGGATCAGCCTTGCGGCAAAAAAGGGTGCAGCGATGATAATGCTCATGATAATGAGGCACAGGGGGACCAGTATTTTCTTATTTCTTATGTCAGCGAAAAAGTGGTTTAGCATGTTCTTCCTCAAAATGGTGCCCGGGGCGTTAGCCCATGTATTGTACCATATTATATACCCCTGTAGCATGAAGTCATACTTTATTGTCAATCTATATAGGGCAAGGCGGGAGAAGGTGTTTTCTG
>CAMOIV010000069.1 GCA_946616305.1 uncultured Lachnospiraceae bacterium
CACAAGAATCCATTGCATGCCGTGCCGATTGACTAATCATGGAAAATAAGTATAAATAGAATACATGTCGGATAATCTCATGATACAGGGCACCATGTCAGGTGTCGGAAAAAGTGCCATAACAGCGGGACTGTGCCGTATCTTCAAGCAGGACGGCTTTACCCCCGCGCCCTTCAAATCTCAGAACATGGCCCTTAACTCCTTCGTAACAAAGGATGGTCTGGAGATGGGCAGGGCTCAGGTGATGCAGGCATATGCAGCCGGCATCGAACCTCAGGTCCTTATGAATCCCATATTGCTGAAGCCCACGGATGACAAGGCCTCTCAGGTGATAGTAAAGGGCAGGCCGGTGGGCAATATGTCCGCTGCGGAGTATTATACCCGCAAGAAGTCACTGATCCCTGTAATAAAGGAAGCCTATGACACTCTCCTTGGGTCTTATTCCCCAATCATCATAGAAGGAGCCGGAAGCCCTGCGGAGATCAATCTAAAGCAGAACGACATCGTTAACATGGGACTTGCCGCTATGCTGGATGCTCCGGTATTGCTGGTGGGCGATATAGACAGAGGCGGCGTATTCGCCCAGCTGGTGGGTACTCTGGAGCTTTTGGATGCAGATGAGAGAAAGCGGGTTAAGGGACTTGTGATCAATAAATTCCGCGGAGACAAGAGCCTGCTTCAGGACGGGATCCGTATGCTTGAGGACAGGACCGGTGTACCCGTGCTGGGAATCATCCCATATATCCATGATCTCAATCTGGAGGATGAGGACAGTCTGTCTGACAGGCTTATGGGACACAGGCTCCGTGACAGCTCACTTGATGATAACGAGGACGCCTCAAATATCATGATCTCAGTCATCCGGCTGCCCCATATCTCAAACTTCACGGATTTTGACATATTTGAGCAGATTCCCGGCGTAACCCTTATATATACTGCAGACCCCGGGATACTTGAAAGATCCGATCTCATCATGATCCCCGGTTCAAAGAATACCATAGCGGATATGGAATTCCTCAGGAATAAAAACATCTCGGATACTTTATGTAAACTGCATGGCAAGGTGCCCATCTTCGGTATCTGCGGAGGACTGCAGATCCTTGGAGGCACCATATCAGACCCCGACAGCGTGGAATCCGGCGGCAGCATTTCGGGTCTTGGCCTGCTGCCCATAAACACCGTACTCTCCACCGATAAGCGCACCCTCCGGACAGAGGGTGTCCTGAACGATGACATATCCGGCATATTCAGCACTCTTTCGGGACTTTGCTACAGCGGCTACGAGATACATGCAGGTGTATCATTCCCTGACAATCCCGGCTCTCCCCATGCCGGATCCGAAGAGATCCCCTCTCTTCCTCCGGTCATAAGTACAGATTCCTCTGTGTACGGTACTTACATCCACGGCATCTTTGACAGTGCAAAGACGGCAGGCGCCCTCATCGGTGCCCTGTCGAAAAAAAAGGGCATAGATACAGATCTGTCTCTTTTGTTGGATGAAAAAGATTTCAGGGAAGATCAATACGATACTCTGGCAGAGGTCATACGCTCAAACACAGATATAGGCGCCATCAGAGAGCTTTTTTGTTCATCTCCTTCACGACATTGATGAATTCAGCCTCGGGAAGCGGTCTGGAGAAATAATAACCCTGGATATGATCCACTCCCAGCTTTTCAAGAGCCTCGAACTGCTCTTTTGTCTCAACTCCTTCAGCCACCATCTTAGCTCCCACACGGCTTACCATCTCCACGGAGCTTTCAAGAAGCTTCCTTGCATTCTCTCTCTCCACCTCATCCTCAAGCATGAAGGGCGGCTGAACTATGGTCTTATCAAGCTTTATGATATCAAAGGGAAGCATAATGACCCTGGAAAGTGACGAATAGCCTGTTCCGAAATCGTCCAGTGAAAAGTTGAAGCCCATGTGGGACAGCTTGATCACGTTATCCTCCACTATCCCCGTAAAGGCGTCTGCGGATGTTTCGGTGATCTCAAGGTTCAGCTGTGAAGGATGTATGCTGTACATCCTGATAAATCTCTGAAGCTTTTCCGCAAGATCGCCCTGTATCATATCCGATCCGGAAAGGTTGAGCTCGATATATTTCAGCCCCAGCTTCTCTATCTTTCTTCCCGCGATCATCTTGCATACCTGCTGTATGACGAAATCATCTATCTCTACAACATAGCCGTTGCTCTCCGCCACGGGTATGAAAAGCTCCGGAGATATGAAGTTGTCACCGTCATGGAGCCTGATGAGTGCCTCTGCGGATACGTATCTCTTTTCCTTTGCGGAATAGATAGGCTGGTAGAACACCTCCAGTTTCCCGTCGGCCACGGCATTTCTAACCTTCTCTTCGGTTTCGCGAAGTCTCTTTTCGAGATCAAAATCAAGATCCTCGTATCTGATGATGTTGAGGTTCTTCTTTTCTCCCTCCAAAGCGATCATCTTAACCGCATTGAGAACACTGGTCAGAGAATCCGCCATCTCGGGTGCATCTATGATACTGAGAGTGTATTGAACATTTGCCTCATAATCATCTCTTCCGAAGGGAAGCTTCATCCTTTCATCAAGTTTCCTCATAACGTACTCAGCTTCATCCCTGTCACCCTTTTCCAGGATGAATACGTAAAGCCCCTTATCTATCCTGTATAGTGAGGCAATATGGGTAAACCGTGTCAGTTCAGTCACCACGTCCATCCAATGCAGAGTACTGTTTTTATCACCCATGAGTTTGGCGAAGCTGTCCAGGCCATGAAGGGACAGAGTTACGATATACATGTGCTGATCGGGATTCTTCTCTATATAGGCCAGCCTTTTACGTATGATGTCCCGAAAGCCTTCTATCCCCATGAGGCCTGTATTGACATCATAAAGCTCATCCGGGTTCCGAAGTCCCAGAAAGATCTGGGCCATAAGAATAGAGATCGCAAAGGCTTCGTAATCTATGTGCGGCATGACGAGAGACACCACGTAAGATGATATGACCATGAAATACGCAAGGGTAAGAAGGAATATCCTCTCTATGGCTGTATTCTCCCTAAACCGTATGAGGTAGAAGGTCCCAAACATAACAAGAAGGATGTTTGCGATCTTTGATGTCCACCATATGACCTCATTATCAATAAAGCAGGAGGCCACTCCGGTCGCTACGGCCAGAAGCACCGGCAGGATCACCGTAAAGATAACGACAAGCCTGACGATCTTATACGCACAGCTTTTGTATATATATATCAGCAGCATGCCTAAACACAGGGGTGAAAAGATGCTGGCAAATACAGCAAACACAGTATATTTTGTAATACAGAAAAACACTCCGGCGATGGCAGAATCAAACAGGAATATCATGGAGACAAGTGCTATCCTGTTAATGGACATACGCTGGTATTTATTCAGATAAAAGGCAAATATAAGGCAGATGATTATGAGAGATGCCGAAAGGTCAAAAAAGTATTCAGCCATCAGCTATCACCTCCTTCTCACACTCTGCCCCGTTCTGTCTGGCCAGAAAGGCGATGAACTCTGCCCCGGAAAAGAATCTTGCAAGCTGGAACCCCTGAACCTTATCTACGCCTGCATTTACGGCATAGGCTTCAAGCTCTTCGCTGTCTATCCCCGACGCCCTGACCTTGATAGACTGTCTTTTCATCATATCCACGGCGCACCTGACAAGGATATCGGCCTTCCTCGAAAGAGGTGCGGATGAGATCAGATCCCTGTTTATACCCACTTCACGAAGATGCATCTTGAGCATCATCTCAACATCTGTATAACCGTTACCGAAATCAGTCAGCATAAAGGAGAACCCATAATCATCCATGCCTGTGATATTATCCTTAAGTACATCCGAGTTCAGGATTAGAGCATTTTCGGATATCTCAAAGGTCACATATCCGGGATCTATCCCTTTCTCCTGTGCCTTCTCTATCACCCATTCCGTAGAATTCTTCATAACAAGAAATGCGCTGGGTATGGGTATGGCTATCTGCGAAATGGCACTGCCAAGGAGTGAATACTCGCTTAGATAGGTAAAGCATACATCTATGATGTGCTTTGCTATAGCTACCGCAGTCCCATTCTCACTGGCTATGGGATAATACTCGTTGGTGGTTATGAATCCCATGGTAGGACTGTCGATCATGGGTTTCATCTCAGCAGCATCGAACTTCCCGGTCCTCACGTCCTTGATAGGCTGATACTTAAAGCAGAACCGTTCATCGTCTATGACCGTACGCAGCTGGACATCTATCTCCTTATGACGTCTGTCGGTCTCAAGGTTGATGGATCTGGCCTCTATCTCATGTCTCATCTTATGCCTGCTCTTGTCGGCAAAGATCTCCAGCATCCTTCGAAGATCCTCTGCATTATTGACATTATTCGGCCAGTTAAGGTACATCTTGCATTCAAACAATACGATGGAATATTTGTCAGCAGTAAAGGGTGCCGAGAATCTGCGTCTTAATTCCTGCATCAGCATGATATGGTTAAGCTTCGATTTTTCCTTTACCATCATCACGAACACATCCCTGCCCAGTCTGTACGTCACTGCCTCTCTGGTCAGGGTATCAAGATACTGAGCGACCTTCTTGAGGATCTCGGTGGCGGCTTCATTGCCGATACTTGATTCCACAAAATCCATATTATCTATGGAGATGGCGATATACCTGGCTTCTCTGCCACGTCTGATCCTTATGGAGCTGTTCACATAGAAGGACAGATCATTCTGAAGTCCCGTAACGGAGTCTATATAATCTCCCGGACGTTCGATAGTCATGTAAAAGATCAGCATCGACAGAGCATTCATCAGGTTCTCTATCTTCATGCTGTGCTCTGCCATCTGGATTATCACTCCAAGTACCGACAGAGCGGTAAAGGCGATAAATGAGGTAAAAGCAGAGGGGAGTATGCTGCGTCTGTATTTGATTATATTGTACATGGCAACCGATATGTACCAGGCTCCCACGATATAGAAGACGATCATGAGATCTCCTCTGCGATATAATCCGTTTTCGTGGATGAAAACACCGTTATTCAATGGATTTATCAGCAGACAGGTATATGCGATTATCACAGGCAGATACAGGAAGATCACATCACTGATCCTTGTGGCGTAAATATCCATGACTGCTCTTGAATACACCATAAACATCACGGAAACGGCAATGTGACATGCAAGATAAAGGTAACTTCCTGCATCAAGCACGGAATTCTGGGTAAAAAAGTCCGACATCCCCATGATGACACGATTAGAACCCAGGCCCTCCACTAAAGAGCCTAAGGTAGCGAACATCACGAGGTAGACTGTATAAAAAAAAAGCTGATTCTGATGCAGCCTTACGGTTTTGTGTATCATTATGGTGATCGCAAGAAAGGCACACAAAATAAAGGCACATATATCAAAATATAATATGCTCAAATCTATTATTCTCCAACAAAAATCAGTCCCTTAAAGGTCTTGCGGTGACCAAACCGCACCGGGAAACTGAAGAACCGCTTCCGTAAAGGGACGCTATCCATTATATTTTAGCACTTCGGACTTGTCTCTTTCAACTATTGTGCCGTTTTTTATTTCATATACGACGTCACAGTTTCTGATGGTAGAGAGTCTGTGGGCGATTATGATAAGGGTCTTATTCCCTGAAAGGGCATTTATGGCATCCATGACGGCACTTTCGGTATCATTGTCCAGGGCCGAGGTCGCTTCGTCCAGCACCAGCACTCCGGGCTTTTTAAGCAGCGCTCTTGCTATGCCTATCCTCTGCTTCTGACCACCCGAGAGTCTGACTCCCATGGGTCCTACCCTGCTGTCCAGTTTATCCCTCATCCGGTCAACAAAATCCCATGCCTGAGCCTCTGTCAGAGCGTCCTTTATATCCTCGTCGCTTATCTGTCCACTGTTTCCGAATATCACATTATCTCTGATGGTACCGTCTATAAGATAGATATCCTGCGGGATATAGCCTATATGATTGTGCCAGGCTCTCAGGTCCTCCTGTATATCCCTGTCATCAGCCATTACCTTACCCGACACGGGAGGTATGATACCCATTATGATATCCGCAAGAGTGGTCTTGCCGCTGCCGGTGGCTCCGATTATGGCGCAGGATCTGTTCCTTGGTATATCAAGGCTCACTTTGTTCAGTATGACTTCATCCTCTTTTCCGGGATAATGGAATACAAGATCTCTGACACGGATCGCTTCATTAAAGGCGAGAACTCTGTCTGTTTCCTCAAGACTTTCCTCGGAAAGACTCTCCGCTTCCTTTATGTCTTCATAGATCTCGTCCACCGCGGCCTTATTATACATGATCACACCGATATTGCCGGATATCCTGTTGAAGGAGGGCAGCATCCTTATGGCAGACAAGGCGAATACCGAGATCATGGGGATCACATTGCTCATATCGTTGTTTATATACATTTCAAGGGCTATGAATCCCAGCAGGCTGCAGACCATGAAGGCTTCAAATATGGGTCTTGGGGCCACATTAAGGAACTGATGCTTCCACAGTGCATCGACCCTTGCCTTATAGGCATCGTCATAGGTGGAGATAAAGTAATTTTCCCTGTTGCCGGCCTTGACCTCCTTGATTCCCTCGAAGGAATGCAATATACAGCTGTTCAGCTCCATTGTCTTTTGCCGGTTTCTCTCTCCGTAATAGACCATCCTTTTTTTGAACACCTTAAGGACCATGAACATGAAGATGAGCATCACCACTATGATACTGAGGGTCACCAGGGCATCCATGGACATCAGGTATATCACCAGACACAGGCAGGTAAGTCCTTCCGTCACAAGCTGTATCAGGTTGAGCAGCACGGTAAAGAAGCCGTCCACGTCCTCCCTGACATTCCTGTGAAGCTTTGCGACTCCGTTAACGGTATGATAGAGATAGTCCTGCTTCATGTAACATTCCAGCAGTCTCTTGGATACCCGTCTCTGGTTATTAAAGACGAATCTGAACTGTATACCGTACATGAAAAGTATATAGATGTTTTTGATGATATAGATCACGATAAGTGACAGGGCAAGAACAAGAACGAATTGTTTTATGTCAACTACTCCGAGAAAATCTGCAAGTTTTTTGTAGTTTCCCGTGTTCATCTTCTCAGGCTTTGAGATTATGTCAACTAAAGGGAGTACGGCAGATACCCCCAGCGTCTCAAGAAGTGAGCCTGCCAGGATGATGAAGAAAAGGGCCGCAAGCTTGGTCTTCTGCCATCTGTCCAGTATCCGGTTTACTCGGGATATGATATTGCGTATCATCTCTTAAGTATCTTCTTCAGATTCCTTTTGATCTTCTTATCGATGGTATCGGTATGAAGGTAATAAAACTCTCGGGAGAGCCTCTTATCCGGATACAGATGCTCCAGCTTTATCTCCTCACCGTACACATGGGAATAGTCATTCATCCCCTCCTGGACACTCTTGTGAGTTCCCGAGCCGTCATATCCGTGATTTATCACAAGAGAACGGGCAGGATATACGGTGTATCGATCCTGCATGCTCTGGGCAAAGCACCATCTTATGCCCCAGGAATCAAGCCTTCCCTCCATCTGATGTTTTAGCATGAGAGGCATGTCTCCGCCGCCGCGTCTGAAAAGCTTCTTCATATAGTCACTGGCCAGGAATCTGTGGTAACTCGTAACCTCCCAGTCCACGCTCTCCCACCTGTCCTTCCAGGTGCCCCATCCGTATGTGCATCCTCTGTATCCGTAATATATATCGTGATCATACCTCGACAGGGATTTCAGAGGCTGGGTGTAGCCCGTCACTGACCAGATGTTTCTGTCATTCTCATAGAAATCCAGAGCCTTGTTCATATAAACCAGAAAATCCTTTGCAACAGTCAGGTCGTCCTCTATGACCACAGCCTTGCCGTAGTCCTCGATAACATCGGACACTCCGTTTATGACGCTTGCTGCCAGCCCGCAATTGTATTCACTCTTTATGAGCTCTGTCTTCTTGAAGCCGCCTTCCTTTATGGCATCCTCAAGATAGGAGACAACATTTCTCACGTCCTGCTCATCCTGGGTTCCCTTGGGTCCGTCTGCGAAGATATAAAGGTCTGATTCCCCGGCAATGTCGCATTTTCTTACCGACTCTAAGCACTCCTTTATCTTGTCCAAACGTCTGTATGCAAAAACGATCACCGGTGCGTACATAAAAGCCACTCACACAGGCCGTCCATGAGCTTGTCAAAGTCCATGAACATCCTGCTCTCCTTTACCTTCCAGTCTTTTTCCGTAACAGGTACCTTATAGGCTATCCTGTCAAAATCTATGCTTTCCTCGTTAAGGTCGAATTCAAAGCCGTTCCCCTTGAGAACGCTCTTCTTTACCAGAACCGCCGATCCGGCACTGCTTGAGACCAAAACCCTCTCTCCTGCAAGCAGGGCCTCTCCGACAACGGCGCCAAATCTTTCGCAGTAGCTTGGGAGTACCAGGCACTGCCCGAGATAATACCACGCCTTTAATTCCAGGCCCTCTTTTCGCCCCAGAAATCTGATATATTCTCCGGCCTCAAGCTCCTCAACTCTCTTTTCAAGCCTCTGCCTGTATCCCGGGGTCTCCTTGAGGTCATCGCCTATGATGAACAGTATGTTCTCGCCATGCTTTACGTGGTCCCTGGCAAAGGAGTCTATCATGTATTCCAGATTCTTCTCCTTTGCGATCCTCCCTACATAGAGGAATACCCTTCTGCCGGTAAGCTCGTATTCCCTTATATACTGTCCCGCAAGCTCCACTGCCTCTTCCTTGTCCCGGTAAAAGCTCTTTGCGCTTGGGATTATGGGGAACACATAGCTGTTGCTTCCGTACATTTCGTTATAGTAGGTTGCGGCCTTGTCATTGCTCAGTATAAGTCCGTCTATCTTTTGCAATGCGAAGCTGCGCGACAGATTCCTTACACCGTTACAGCTTGCGGCGATCTCCAGGCTGTCGTCGCAGATCGTAAAGATACTGTAGTCTTTTTTTGCAAGCTTCCGGTACATGATGGCACTTATAAGTCCCGCATCAAACTCGGAGCAGATGACTATATCTGGTTTTTCCTTCTCGATCCTGATACTGTATCCGGGATATATGTTATGTCCCATGACCCTGCCGCCCAAGGCAAAATGCTCGGGAGTAAAGTGCAGGCCGCTGTTTATCAGGTCCTTGTCAAAGTCCTGACTTCTCGGCATATCATAGTAGAAGACTATCTTCGCTCCAAGCCTGTCATACAGCTCGTTGAAAAAATCAACCCTGTAGGGCGCTATGGCCGGATGGAAAACCAATACCTTTTTTTCTCCCATACCTAAAGTCTGCTCCTCTTTGTCGCTTTAATCATATAATATCATAAAACATTGGTGAGCCACGTTATTTTTTTATTCCCGTGCTCTTACGGTAAGTGTCCTTTCTTATCACATCCTCATAGCAGTTCATATACTGCATCAGGATCTTCTTCTCATTGTGAGACGCTCTTGCCATCTCTCCCAGCCTGCGGAAGTCTTCAAAGCCCTCTGCTTCCTTTTGCTTAAATATCTCATCTATGAGCATGACAGCCCTTTTGGTATCATCCGGTTCAAAAAGGCGCCCCCTGCCCGCATCTCCCACCATATCCGGTGTACCTCCCGTATCCGTTGCGACAAAGGGTGTATCGAGAGCCATGGCCTCCGTAAGGGAATTCGATGAATTCTCGACAAGCGACGGCAAAAGGAACACATTGGCTTTCAGATACTGCTCCCGCATGCCTGCAGCATCAAGATGTCCAAGCCAGGTAACGTTATCATCCAGGGAATACTCGCTGATCCTGCGGCTCAGGTACCTTTCATAGGAATTCTGCCTCAGTCTGTCAGACATGCTTTTACATACTGCGCTCCTTCCCGTGGTATACAGATGTACATCGGGATAGCTCTCCTTAAGTCTTCTTACTATCTCAAGTGCCATATGCATTCCCTTTATGGGATATGATGCCTGGGACATGAAGAGGGAATGCTTTTCACACTCCTCATAACTCCAGCGGCGGCCTTTCAGGAATACAGGCCGTATCAGTTCTTCGCATCTGTGATAAACCGCATCCGGGTTTATGGCACAAACCACGCTTCTATCCCAGGATGTCCTCCCGATAACGGCTTTTGCACGTAAAAGGGCCTCCTTCTCAGCCTCTCCTCTTAATGCGAATCTCCTTGCAGTCTCAGCTATACCGTCTCCTCTTACCATGTCGTGAAATGTGCGGCCCGATACAGCCTCACTCATAAGTCCCTTCGTATATACCTTTGCGCAGGCTGATATGAGTCCCTGTAAGGAGATGACACAGGGTGCAAGACCCTCTGCTGCCCTCAGCATTTCAAGAGTCCATACATATTCCGTTCCCCAGATATGTACTAGATCCGGCTTTTCCTGCAGGATGATATCCTTGAAGAATCCCTGTCTTTTCCGGTCACATGCCGTATCGGCTACTTTGGGAGCATGGAAGGCGTACCAGGAAAGCCGGCCCCGGCGGCCGGATACACGCCCTCTCCTGTCGCCGTAAACACATACAAGCTCGATATCCGTATCCCTTATTATAAGTTCAGCCAAAGCCTGAGCCCAGGCGCCGGTATCATTTGCATACTCCCCGCCGTATATGAGCTTCCCTACACAGCCCGGCATATAGCCCGTAAGATACATTACCTTCATTCAAACATCTCCCAAAGCTTTGCCGCCTGTATCCTCTTATTCTTGTGTTCCGCCACGAATTCCCGGGCCTTCCTTCCCATGACCTCAAGCTCGCTGTCAGGTTTACATAACACTTCGCTGATGCTCTCTGCCATGCCTTCTTCCGACTCATCCTTTATGATGAAGGCTTTTTCCTTGTACTCTTTTCCCACTCCCGGCAGGTCCGTCATCAGCACACAGGTACCGGAAGCCATGTATTCCATGATCTTCGAAGGAAAAGAATACTTTGTGTATTCAGGCGAGGAAGGCCTGGGGTTGATCAGGAGATCGGCTTCTTTCTGCATCCTGACTGCCTCCTCGGATAATACCTCACCGCAGAAGACAATGTTGTCATGATCTTTTGCCAGCTCCTCCAATGCCTCCCTCGTATCTCCCTTGCCACATATGTACAGGACCGAGTTTGGAACCTTAGCCCTTAAGAATCCCTTTGCCATGGTCATGACACCGTATTTCCGGTTAAGATTACCGGTATATAGGCATATCTTCGGGTCTTTCTCGTTCAAATGGCCGATTTTACTGTCTTTTCTACCTGTACCCAGGGTGTCTCCCGATCCTTTTTGAGTTATGTCAACTATTCCCTCTATCACAGTATAGGGTCTTTTGTGCTCATTTATCTTCTCGTTCATCTGCTCGGTAAGGAACACATAGAAGACAGCACTTTTTATGAGCATGTCGCTGACCGTCCTGTATGCCTTATCATTTTCGGCATACACGTATTCGGGAAGGTCGGTAACCAGCGCTGTATAGGGCCTGCCTGTAAGTCTTGCGGCAAGATAGGCTCCCATTGCAACAGGTGCGCTAAGCACGTCTGCCACTACGATGCTGTCCCTGCCCTCTGATCTGTCACGTTTTATATATCTCAAGCACTCCAGGAAGGATGTGATGACGTATATGATATCCCTTATCCCGTGTCTGTTCACAACAGGCAGGTAGACATAACTTACCCCGCGTTTGTATTCCCTTTTTCTGGGGATGAATGATCCCTTATGGTTTTTCTCATTCACAGGCGTCCCGGAGATCGCCGTAACCCGGGTCCCATCCTGCAGGGCAAGGCCCTCCATCAGCAGTCGTACATACTTCTGCACTGCCTGTCCCGGCATATCCTCCCGTACCGCTCCT
>CAMOIV010000070.1 GCA_946616305.1 uncultured Lachnospiraceae bacterium
TCTCTCTGGGGAATCTGTGCTCCTGATCGACCTCCTGTGCAAGCGGCTTTACTTCATTCTCGGCGAAATCGCTAAAGAGCTGTCTCGCCATCTCATGTTCCTTGGCTAAAGTAAAATCCATGATCTTCTATCCTCCATCTTAATTAATCACTTCACTTATCTGTCGGTACCTTGCCGCCGTCGGCATAATCATAGAAACCGATGCCTGTCTTAACACCAAGCTTCTTTGCGCGTACCATCTTCTTGAGAAGAGGAGCCGGACGGTACTTGGAATCTCCTGTCTCTCTGTACAGGGTCTCCATGATGGCAAGTACTATATCAAGTCCTACATAGTCACCCAGCTCAAGGGGTCCCATAGGATGATTGGCACCAAGCTTCATGGCATTGTCGATGCCCTCGATATCGGAAACACCCTCGGAATAAACGAAGATACCTTCGTTGATGAGGGGAATAAGGATCCTGTTTACAACGAATCCGGGAGCCTCGTTAACCTGAACGGGGGTCTTGCCCAGCTTGACTGAGATGTCCTTAACCTTGTCTACAAGGTCAGCGGGTGTATTTGCTCCTGCGATAACCTCGATGAGCTTCATACGGTCAGCAGGGTTGAAGAAGTGCATTCCCACAACAGGCTTGGGAAGTCCCGCACCTATCTCTGTGATGGAAAGTGATGAAGTATTGGAAGCAAAGATGCAATTATCATTCTTTACCACGTTCTCCATGAGATCCTTGAAGCACTCCTGCTTGATCTCCATAACCTCCAGAGCTGCCTCCACTACAAGATCGGGATCAACCGCTATGGAATTAAGACCTGTCTCAAATTTTGCAAGATATGAATCAACAGCTGCCTGCTCCATCTTTCCCTTGGTCACAAGCTTCTCATATCCCTTCTTGATCTTTGCGAGTCCGCCCTCGGCAAACTCTGTCTTGATGTCGCACAGATAAACCTTATCAAAATCCCCGCACTGTGCAAATGCCTTTGCGATGCCCTGTCCCATTGTACCGGCACCGATAACCGCAACCTTCATGTATTAACCTCCTTAATATATATGATCCTTTGTGTCCTGTACTATATTCCCGGAGAACCCCATGTCCTCATGAAAATGCCGCTTTATGCATTCCCAAGAACACGAAGTGTTCTTGCAGAATTTAAGAATCAACGATTCTTAAATTCCACCTGCTTAACCTTTGCAGGGTCGTCCTTCTTGCGAAGGAAATTAGCCATTCCCTCAACCTGGTCCTCTGACTCGAAGCATGAACCGAAAAGCTTCTCCTCGAGAGCCACAGCCTCATCCATGGGAAGCTCAAGTCCCTCATTAATAGCCTTCTTGCAGGCTCTAACTGCTATAGGTGCGTTTGCAGCTATCTGTGAAGCCATCTTCTCGGCCTGAGCCATAAGCTCCTCGGCAGGATATACGGCATTCACCAATCCGATACGCAAAGCCTCGTCAGCCTTGATATTCTTTGCAGTATATATAAGCTGCTTTGCCATGCCGGGGCCTACGATACGTGCAAGCCTCTGAGTGCCGCCGAATCCGGGTGTGATACCGAGTCCCACCTCAGGCTGTCCGAACAGTGCATTCTCTGAAGCGATCCTGATGTCGCAGCTCATGGAGATCTCGCAGCCTCCGCCTAAAGCAAATCCGTTCACCGCTGCGATGAAAGGGATGGGGCAGGTCTCGATCTTCCTGAATATATCATTACCCTTCTTACCGAAAGCCTCGCCCTCGGCCTTTGTCAGTGTGCTCATCTCTCCTATGTCTGCTCCGGCAACAAAGGACTTCTCTCCTGCGCCGGTGATGACAACTGCTCTGACGGCATCCGTATCGATACCGGAGATCACTGCATCCAGATCGTCAAGCACCTCGGAGTTAAGGGCGTTGAGAGCCTTCTCCCTGTTGATGGTGATGACTGCGTAATTGCCTTTTACTTCATAATCTACAAATCCCATATCCTGCTCCTTTAGTCTATAGCCTTAACAATAGTAGCGCATCCCATTCCGCCGCCTATGCAAAGGGTTGCAAGTCCGGTCTTTGCACCTGTTCTCTTCATGTTGTAGAGAAGGGTTGTAAGGATACGTGCACCTGATGCTCCTACGGGATGACCCAAAGCGATGGCACCGCCGTTTAAGTTAAGCTTTGAAAGATCGAATCCGAGATCCTTTCCTACAGCCACTGACTGAGCAGCGAATGCTTCATTTGCCTCATAGATGTCGAAGTCCTCGATCTTCATGCCGGCCTTGGCCATAACCTTCTTTGTAGCTGCCACAGGTCCGATACCCATGATGGAAGGATCAACTCCTGCCAGCGCTCCGTCAACGAACTCAGCCATGGGTGTAACTCCCAGCTCCTTAGCCTTTTCCTCTGTCATAACGACTACTGCTGCCGCACCGTCATTGATACCTGAGGAATTACCTGCGGTAACGAATCCGTCGGGATTGATGGGGCGAAGCTTTGCAAGCTTCTCAAGATTGGTATCTGCACGGGGACCCTCATCAGTATCAAATACTATGGTCTCCTTCTTTTTCTTAACCTCAACGGGTACTATCTCATCCTTGAAATTGCCTGCCTCGATAGCCTTTACAGCCTTCTGCTGGCTGTTGTAAGCAAACTCGTCAAGCTCCTCTCTTGTAAGGTTCCACTGCCTTGCGATATTGTCGGCAGTTGTTATCATATGGTAATCATTGAATGCATCCCAGAGGGCATCCTTTACCATGGTATCAACTAACGCACCCTGACTCTGTGTAGGCCATGTCATCCTGTATCCGTAACGTCCCTGGGGAAGCGCAAAAGGAGCCAGTGACATATTCTCCATGCCGCCGGCTACTACTACATCAGCATCTCCTGCTTTGATCATCGAAGCTGCCATATTTACCGAATTAAGTCCGGATCCGCATACAACATTGACGGTTACTGCGGGAGTCTCAATAGGGATCCCTGCACCGATGGATGCCTGACGTGCAACATTCTGTCCAAGACCCGCCTGTATAACGCATCCCATATATACATGATCCACCTTGTCTGCAGGTACTCCGGCTCTGTTAAGTGCTTCCTTTATTACAATGGAACCGAGAGTTGCTGCGGGAGTGGTGGAAAGAGATCCTCCCATTGTGCCAATGGCTGTACGACATGCGCCAGCTAAGACGATTTTCTTTGACATCTGTTTTCCTCCTTGAGAATAGTGTGTTAGTTTTTTGTCAGTATTGAGATTGTAGCACTTAGATTAGTCCTTTGCAATGGCATTCGCTCTTGCATTTTGATACTCAAAGTACCGATTTTCCCATGCTCTGTCGGTACTCTCATCCCCTCTCCTGTCAGGCAGATCATAATTGTCCCTAAGGTATGCTCCGGCATAGTGGGAGAACTTCTCGGCCCCGAAAACGTTAAGGTGTGCATACCCGTCCACGTAGTCCTCGGTCTGCACAAGGCCTATATCATCCATGGCATTGTCGAAATTAATATAGACAAGACCGTTCTCCTTTGCTATCCTGTCAAGCTCCTCATCGTACTGGACATACCAGTTATCCATGAGCGTGGGGGTCTTTGCTATAAGCAGCGTCACATCCTCATCCCTGCAAAGCTTTATGATCTTCATCAGATACTCCGACGGCTTATCCGGGAAGCCCGCAAATGACTCGTCGCTCCCCTCCTCGGCCGCGGCCGCCTCCTCGTCTCTTCCGGTCTCTATGATGAACCCGTCATATGTGACCTTGGGATCGCTGAAAGCATACTTAAGATCCTCCATCTTAAGATCGTTCCATCTGGAATGAAACCTGAGTATGGGGAATACATACGAGAGCAGGCTCTCCTCCTCATACATGGAAACCTTAGCAGCCATCATCTTGTCCACAGTCAGCCTCATGCCGTCTATGGTCTTCCTGTTGGAAGGCTCCTCCTTAAATTCCTCTCCGTATTTCATGAAGCTTGCATCCAGCACCACCATCTTCGGCTTATTGTAGTTTATGGCATCCCTTATCATATAGTAGGACTGCCAGATGGTCTGGGAGGCATTGGCCCTGTCGTATGAAGTAAAGCCGTATTCCTCATATATACAGGCGGGAATATAAGCGTTGTACACCGTGGAGGAACCCACAAAGATCACATCCACGGGACCCTCCTCGGCATAATAATCCCCAGTGACCCTGCCGTCCACGTTTTCCGTGGCATATTTGGGTATGAAGACCCTGCCGCAGATGATGAGTATCACCAGCGCCGTAAGGATTATGGATGCAGTTTTTGCAAAGAATCTAAGATACTTCATGATTTCTGTATGTACTCCGTAAAACGGTATATAGGTATATCGCACCCCGCCTAACATCAGAACTGCATATATATGAAGGAGCCCGCGTCATATCCCATGCCGTAATATCCGTATATGACCGTCAGGGCAAAGAGCGCTCCGCACACCGAAAGCCTCACTGCAAAATTAGTCTTCATAAGCCTGTCGTATATGCTCTCTCTTCGCTCAAGCATATCCACAACGAACATCACTGCTATCCCGAAAAGCGCAGCCTTAAGCTCATACCCGGGAAGAGACAGCGCCTCGAGAACAGTAGGATCTATCCGCTGGGGCATGGTGAATATCCTCTTTACTATATCAAAAGCCATGCCCACGCCGCCGTAGGACAGGTCGAACACTCTTAAGAACATCATGATGATAAAGGTCCTGCCGGCAGAAAAGGCCCTGTGCATGAGACTCGTCTCACTCCAGCCTATCTTTGCATTGATCCTTGCATACAGAGGCTCAAGTTCAGCGGACACGCAGAGAATAAGACCGTTCAGCAGTCCCCACAATATGTAGCGCCATTCGTTGCCGTGCCACAGACCTGTAAGGAACCACACCACCGCAGTGGCAGTATACAAGGACAGATGCTTACCTATGAAGGGATGCTTCTCACTAAGCTTCCTGCCTGCCTTCATCAGCTTTTTTGAGATCGAGATGGGATAGAACACGTAATCCCTGAACCAGGCTCCCAGTGTGATATGCCATCTCCGCCAGTATTCACTCACAGACTTTGAGAAGAAGGGCCGGCGGAAATTATCCTGAAGCCTGACGCCGAACATCCTTGCAGTTCCAAGTGCTATATCTATCCCGCCGGAAAAGTCAGCATAAAGCTCAAGGGAATAAAGGAACAGCATCAGCAGGAGGTATGTCCCTCCAAGCATCTGATAATTCTGTGAAGCCGTCGTCACAAAGCCGGACAGCCTGTCTGCCACCACCAGCTTCTTGAACAACCCGTAGAGTATGATATATCCTCCGCGGAAAAGATTGTCCTCATCAAATTCATTCCCTTCGAAAAGAGTCCCTCTTACATCCTTCAGCTTACATATGGGCCCCTGTACCACCTGAGGGAAAAACATGACGAACAGCATTATCTTAAGAGGGTTCTTCTCCACCTCAACCCTTTTATAATAAAGGTCTATGATATATCCCGCCGCCTGAAGGGTATAGAAGGATATGCCAAGGGGCAGCAGGAAGGTATGCACGGGCAGGAAATCCGTGCTCCCGGTGAGTCTCAGTCTTATCAGATTCAGGTTAGACACAAAAAAGGCAGAATACTTAAGGTGGATCAGGATACCGAAATTAAGGACAAGGGTCAGTATCATTATCAACCTGAGTCTCTTTTTCGTTTCCGCCTTGCGCCTCTTCTTCTCATCCCTGTCTGATGCTCCCGCAAGGGCAGCCTCACCCTTCTCCATAGTACGTCCCATGAGATAAGATGCCAGGCATATGGACAGGGCGCTTACAAGTATATATATGAAATAAAAACCACAGGTATATACGTAATAAAAAATGCTTCCAAAAAGAAGTACCAGATAACGGTACTTCTTCGGAAGCAGATAATACAGTATCAGTAAGGATATTACAAAAACCGCAAAGCCTGTGGAAACAAAGGACATGTGATCATCCTTCCGAAAGCTTACCTACAAGCTCCACGATGGCATCGATGGAATTGAAATTCTCCGGTGTCAGCTCCTCAGGTCCGATCTCTATATCGAATCTCTCCGTGAGTTCTCCCACCAGCGAAACTATGTCAAAGGAATCCAGTACTCTTGAGTCGATGAGTGAATCCTCGGTCTCAAAATCCACCTCGGGGTGCATCCCCATAAGTATCTCCAGAATCTCTTCTTTCATATGATCTCTCCTTATCCCTCAATAAACATTGCCTTTAATCTCTGCCTGTCCGCCTTACCGCCGGATGTTAACGGCATACTCTCCAGCTGCTTCATTATATTAGGAATCATATATCTAGGCAACCTCTTTTGAAGAGTACGTATGATCCCTGCCGTATCATCCGTATCCGAAACATAAGCCATGATGATCTTATTCTTTTTATCATCGAACAGACAGACTGCCGCCTTAATGCCCTCTACGGCACAGGCTGCCGCCTCGATCTCACCAAGCTCGATCCTGTGCCCCATATGCTTGATCTGGAAGTCCTTTCGGGAGGAGAATACAAGCTCCCCTCTTTCATTATAGCTTGCAAGATCACCGGATCTGTAAATCTTTTCGGGATAGTTTTTATTCAGCGGATCCTGTGTAAAGGACTTATCCGTAAGCTCCGGCGCATTGTAGTATCCCAGAGCCAGACAGCTCCCCTTTATGCATATCTCTCCCTTGACTCCCACCTGTTGCGGGGTGATGAGCCTGTCCTCATCATCCAGCAGAAATACTGAGGAGTTGGCTATGGCGCGGCCTATGGGTATGACCTCATCGTCCGCAAAATCCCGGTCAACGATGTAATAAGTACATATACCGGTGATCTCGGTGGGGCCGTATATCTGCATGAATACCGCATCCGGATAGTATGATCTCCAATAATTAAAGCACTTTGCCGGCATTGACTCGGCACCGAAGATGATCTCTCTGAGATACCCCGGCCTTATCACCTTAAGGGCCTTAAACGTGGCAACGATATTCAAAGCCGAAGGAACCCATCTGATAAGAGTCACCTGCTTCTCTTCGAGGAACTCCAGCAGCTTCACGGGAAGAGAGAAAAGCCTGATGGGCACGATGACCATGGTACAGCCGGTGCACAGCGTACAGTATATATCGATAAGTGATGCATCGAAGTGAAAGGGGGCCTGGCTTGCCACCACATCATCAAAGCGAAAGCCTGCCGCCGCAGAAAAATGATCCGCATAATCGATCAGGGATCTGTGAGATACGGCCACTCCCTTCGGTGTGCCGGTAGATCCCGATGTATAGATCACGTATGCAGGGTCCGTATCTATGGATACCTCCTCCACCTTCTTCAGATATCCCTCATCTGCCGCACAGCCCGAAGCCTCCTTATGAGTCACTATGGGTATATCTCCTGCCACGGATCCTATCTTGTCCATGTTCTTTTCATCGCTGATGATGAGGGACGGAGACAGGTTGTCAAGTATGAGCCTGATCCTCTCCTCGGGCATGTTCTCATCCACGGGCACATAGAAATTGCCCGAGAGGAGACTTCCGAAGAAGCATGCCAGGGTATGAGGTGACTTCTCCATGAAGACAACAACAGGACAGGCCTTCATATTTGAAAGCCTGTCCGCGTATTTTGATATTGCTGTTCCTATCCTGCAGGACTCCTCGTACAGTTCCCCGTAGCTTAAGGATACCGTTTCATCGGCATAAGCCGTCTTATCATGGTGCCCTTCGGCCTGCCTTATAAGATATTCCGTTATGTTCTTCTGTATCATATCTCAGGTTCGATGAGACCGTATGTATTTCCTTTCCTCTTGTACACAACGCAGGTCTGATCAGTCTCGGCATTGAGGAATACATAGAAGCTGTGTCCCAAAAGCTCCATCTGCACACAGGCATCCTCGGGATACATGGGCTTCATGTCAAACTGCTTGGTACGTACGATCTTAACCTCATCCTCGTCCTGATAATCCCTCTCCACATATTCCTTTTTGAAGGAATCGGAAGCCTGCCCCTTATCTATGATCTTATTCTTGTATTTCTTAAGCTGCCTCTCGATTATCTCCTCTACCAGGTCTATGGAGATGTACATATCGTTGCTCACCTGCTCGGACCTTATGATGCTGCCCTTTACAGGGATCGTGACCTCGATCTTATGTCTGTCCTTCTCCACCGACAGGGTCACATGAACCTCGGTATCGGGGGTGAAATACTTTTCAAGTTTGCCTATCTTATCCTCTACGCTGGATCTGAGTCCGGGAGTTACGTCTATATTCTTTCCGATTATTACAAATTTCACAGGTGTGATCCTCCTTTCACCTATCCGTCATGCCTTCATTTTATCAAAGCCATTTTATAAAAGCAATTCACTCTTCAGATATCAAGCCAGCTGGTATCAGGTGCGAGCTTCATGCGAAAGATCCTGTTGCGGTCCTTTTCCTCGCGGGCCTGATGGTATTTGAATATCATATATCCTTCATCGTCAAGACCTATGATCTCTATCTTGCCCGTTGGATGACTCATTACAAAATGAAAGCTCTTGGCCTGACCGTTCATCATCGATCTTGCTTCATCGATTATGGCAAGGCTTTTCATGATGGGCACCTGGAACTGATTCAGAACTCCAAGCACCGGCCTGCACTGGAAGATGTAATAGGGAATAACCCCGTTGGACACAAGTCCGTTCATGAGCTCTGCCAGCACCACCGGATCATCGTTCACGCCCTTTAACATGACGGTCTGATTCCTCACGTAGCATCCTGCCTCGCAAAGCGCTCTGACAGCCTCCCTGGCTTCGCCCGTAAGCTCTCTGATATGATTGAACTGGGTAACAACGGCGATCTGCTTTTTCTCACCATATTCCGACAGCAGCTGCAAAAGCCTGTTATCCGAGGTTATCCTCCGTGGCAGTACAACAGGAACTCTGGTGCCGAATCTGATGAGCTTTATATTATCTATGGCCGAAAAACATTTTAAGTATCTTTCTATGACATCGTCCGGCATCATGAAGGCATCTCCGCCGGTAATAAGCACATTGTTGATCTCCTGGTGAGACCTGATGTATTCACCCATCTCGGGTATGAGAGCCGCCACCTCGTCGGAGGAGTGTCCTACCATCCTCTTTCTGAAGCAGTGTCTGCAGTATGCGGCACACTGGTTGGTGGCAAGTATAAGCACAGTCTCTCTGTACTTATGCTGCATACCTCTTATGACGGTATTCTCCGATTCACCGCTGGTATCCTCAACTCCTCCCTCGGAATACTCGAAGGAAGTGGGTATGCACATCTTCTTTATGGGATCATTCGGATCATCCCTGTCTATAAGAGAAAGATAATAGGGAGTCACCTTAACAGGATACCTTTCCGTGATCCTTATCAGCTCATCCTTGTCATCCGTCTCGTACAGGACATCCTCTATATCATTAATATCGCTGATGACATCCTTCATCAGCTCATCAAGTTTCTCCATGGGTCCCCGACTCCAATTTACTCATTGCAACTCACACAATTACCTATCTTACTTCATTGTGCGAAAAATATCCACTCCAATTTACATCCTTCGAAAAAAGAGACCGGCTGATGCCGGCCTCTTTATAATTTTTGTACGATCAAATACCTCGATACGATATGCCCCTTCCGGAATCCGTATTAGAAGATTCTTCTGACTGCAAGTACGCTTCTGTATCCGGCATTTGAAACCTTGATACCGGTAGCTGCCGTGGAAGCATGTACTATCTGTCCGCCGCCGATGTAGATTCCTACGTGGCCTGAGTAACATACTATATCACCGGGCTGTGCGGCTGCGAGACCACCGGGTACTCCGTATCCTACACCTCTGTCAGCACCGGAGCTGTGAGGCAGTGATATACCGAAGTTCCTGTATACGCTCATAACAAATCCTGAGCAGTCTGTTCCGTTTGTAAGTGATGATCCACCGTATACGTAAGGATTGCCGACGAACTGCAGAGCATAATTTGCAACTGCCGAACCCTGTCCGGATCCACCGGATACAGCATAGCTTCCGCCTGATGATCCGCCTGAAGCACCGCCGCCGCTCTTCTTCTTGCCCTGAGCCTTCTCGGCTGCACGTCTTGCGGCTTCTCTTGCTTCCTCCTCACGCTTGAGTCTTGCTTCCTCTTCGGCCTTGGACTCAGCTCTTACAAATTCGGTATGAAGCTTAACATATTCATCGGATACGAATCCGTCACCTTCTTCTATGGATACCTTGACCCAGCCGGGCATCTCGGTGAGAACCTGAAGTTCATCATCCATGGGTACCATACCGATGACCTCTGAATCTCTGGTAGGTTCGCTCCTGACATAAAGGGTTGTCGTGGTAACTCTTGCAAGTCTTGTTCCTATACTGGATGCAAGCTCCTGCGCTGCATCACCGGTCACGCAGTACTCTGCCTTAACATAACCGTTACAGCTTCCGGAATCGATCCTGTACCAATCTCCTGCCTCCTCGATGAGGTTTCCTACTGAATTATTATAGAGCTTACCGATGACCTCACTGTCCTCTGAGGCTTCTGCTCTGACATTTACGCAATCATCGACCTGAGCTATTACAAGATTGGTGAAATCTTCCTCTTCTTCATCATGACTTCTCGTTATAACGCTTACCAGATCCTCTTCCGATATCTCCTCCATCGCCGCATTATTATCCGATGCGGACTCGGCATCTGCTACAGGAGTCATGGCTGCCACATCTACGGAAGAACCGGTCGAGCCGCCGCCTACCGTAAGGATCTCCGGCTCTGATGAAGCAGTCTTGGTAACAGAGTTCGCAGCATCACCGCTGGCACTGGCCGTTGATACGAGACCGACCGTCATGCCCTCGCTTGAAGCCTCTGTGCTCTGCTCTGTATGCTCATTAACTGAAGTGGATGTCTTTGCTGAAATACTGATGCTTGCGCCTGCCTGTGACAGTACCGAATCGATGACTGCATCCGAGGTAGCAGCGCTTGACTTTGCATTATCTGAAATGGATTTGCCGTTTCCGGCTCTCTCGCTGATTATCTTCTCAGCCTTAACGGTAGTAACGGACTTACCCTCGCCAAGTGCTCTTGCATTACCGGCTGAAGGTAGTATGCCTGAAGCCGAATCAGCCGCCATAGCTACCGTGGTGGTAGACATCAGCATAGTGGCCACAAGCACTCCGCTTATTATCTTAATGAACTTCCTTTTCATCATCTATGTATAATTCTCCGAACAAAAATATTACGCAAATGTTAAATTCCGAGTTTGAATATAACATCATTGATATTACTTGTCAACTACGCCAATGCCCATTTTCGGGTATTTAGGCCCCGGACCATCTTGTTCACAAATGTAACATTTGATAAAAAAAGCACAATATGTTGGCGATGCGTTGACATAATACGCCCCTTATGGTAAACCTTTTCGCTCCATTTTTCAACTGTTTTTAAAAAAATACATAGGGCATCATATTTGCAGGTTTCTGATTGTGGAACACAATAAAATATATTTTTTTGTCAACATGCGTAGGGCATGATAAAAAAAATACTTTATCGCCATCGTTTATAGTGCAAGGCGGGAGAAGGTGTTTTCTGCGCAGTACTTTTTCGAGGCGTGATGTCACTTGGA
>CAMOIV010000071.1 GCA_946616305.1 uncultured Lachnospiraceae bacterium
AAAGGATACTGGGAGTGTCGGCAATGATATTGGCGATGCTCATTGCCGTATTGCCCACTTTTTCTCATGCCGCAACCTATACCGATAATGACGAGCGGATAAATGTAATAAACAACAAATCAGGCAGTGACTTTGACATCAGGATCGACACCGGCGATACCGAATGGTCAGGAGACTGGGGATTTGATTTCCTTATAGATCCTGTTAACAATGATCGCCTTTCTTTACTGAGAACATATCTCCTGGAGCGTGGCATAATCTCAGATGACAATAATACAGGTCTTTTTTCCTACGATCTGTCGTCGGATTTTTATTCTTCCGACCCATACTTATACCCTCGTAATGATGTTAATATCATTGCCTTAGTACCGGGTCTTGCTTCATGTACCACCTTATGGATCAAGGAAATGGTGCGTAGCGGAAACATAAGAGCTTTCTTATGCACTAATGCCGGAAACATCGAAGAGGTAGGCTGCAGCCTGGGTTCTCGTATTGGAGGTAAAGACAATTCCCTTTCCGTCACATCCAACTCACAGGGTTCATATTGCATTGTCTATCCATTAATAGCGGATCCCCCATCTTCCCCATCCATGGATAGCTACGAAATAGTATACAGGAATTCCCGTAAGCCCATGTCAAAAGGCTCTTCTGTTTCCTGGAATGCAGGGAGCGACAATAAGACCGGTGACTTCTACATCAAAAGAATAGAAGGCGAGGAAATTCTTATTCCCATGGAGGACTATACATGGACTCCCGTCTCGGTTAATACCATAGGATTCCACGAATTCACAGTCTCGGGAAACAACTCGCATCCGGGAAGTCTCTATGGCTCCTTTGAAACCTACGACAGCAATCCCGTCCCCGGCTACAAAAATCCCCTCTCCGGCTACAAGATCGTGGTCGTGAATCGGGTCAAGAAACTGGTAAACGGTTCTGTATCATGGAACGCATCTCCGAACAAGACCGACGGGGATTTTTATGTCGTTGACGAGACAGGTGAAAAATTCCTTACTCCGGGCAAGGATTATGACTGGAGTCCCAAAACCGCCGATTCCATCGGTCAGAAGGAGTTTACTGTCACCGGTATAGGAGACTTTGAGGGCGGATCCCTCGGTCCGGATACCTTTATAGTCGAAGAGGAAGAAAACTACGACGACGTGACCATAGAGAACAACCCCTCCATCGGCGGTGACCCTTTTATTATCAGGGCCAGGAGATATCCCAGGCAGAATAAACACCCTTCCCTGTACATAGGCATCGGAGACGGCAGGAGGATCAGGGGTAAGTATACATATCCTGCCAGAGGACGTATGATCCCCTTCAAGCTCTATCTCATGGAGGACGGTGGGATAGTCAGAAAGGGCGGCACCACCGAGGTGATACTGAGACTTCCCACAGGGATGGATCCCGCCAAAGGCTCCATACAGCTTGTGGGCATAGAATACAGCGGCAAGCCCACGGAGTACACCTACGAGATCGTATATGAGGACGGTTATCCCTGCCTGAAATTCATGGGCATACTGCCCTCTGATTTCGGTATCATCTATGTTCCGAACGAAGAAGTATTCTCAAGCGGGACAGACCTTGGGATAAAGGACGAAAGAGGCGATAAGGCTCATACCGAAGTGATCTCCGGCAAGCTCCATCCCTCAGTTTCCGCCAATAACCTGTTCCTCAAGGTCACAGACGGCTCGGCGGATAAGCTTACTGCAGTTTTCGAACTTACGGAAGGCCAGGTGATAAAGCCATATCATCTGTCCATCGAGGATGCCCAGGGGAATACATACTCGGATTATCTGACGGCCGAGATCATACTGCCGCTCCCTGATGACGCAGATCCTGCAGCCGGAGCCATAGATGTGCTGGGCGTAGATAAGGATGGCTTCCCTGTGCTCTATAACGGGGAGATAATAGAGGTGAACGGCGTAAAGGCCGTTAAGTTCAACGGGGTGTTCCCCGGAGAGATCGGCATCAGATACACTCCCGGCAAAGGCAGTGGCGGCGGTGATTCCGGCGGCGGCGACTCAGGCGGTGGCTCCGGTGGAGGCGGTGATTCCGGCGGCGGATCAGGCGGCGGCTCCGGTGGCGGCGGTGATTCAGGCGGAGGTTCCGGCGGCAGCTCAGGCGGCTCCGGCGGTGGATCGGGTTCCGGCGGCGGTGGCGCAGGTATAGGTATGCCCGTGCCGGGTACAGGTCTCTCCCCCGTATACCAGATGGCCGACAGGAGCAAAAAATCAGGAAAAAGCGGATCCGGAGCAGGATCCTATGGGAACAATGCCCAGGATATGCCGCGCACCGGAGAAGGAGACTCGGTAAGATATCTTTTGTCCGTGATGATATTCGCCTTCGGATGCATCCTGGTATTATCCACCATATCCACAAAGAAAAAGGTGGTCATAAGACAGGATTGATCCTGTATACCCAATCTTGTATATCTATGCATTGTGGATGTATAATATTCTGTGGTATGTGATCATATGCGCTCCGTGTTTACGCACAAAACACGCCATCGTAGATATAGCATATATATTGAACAGAACATATGCGCATACTGCTCTCTGTGCATGTACCCCATGGGATGCCGGGGCAGAGATAAGCCGTAGTGTGGTGCTCCATGTTATGCCATGCCGGTGGTAAGCCGTAGTGTGGTGCTCCATGTTATGCCATGCCGGAGATAAGCCGTAGTGTGGTGCTCCATGTTATGCCATGCCGGTGGTAAGCCGTAGTGTGGTGCTCCATGTTATGCCATGCCGGAGATAAGCCGTAGTGTGGCCCCCTTATTAGAATCAGATGAATAAGATCAGATCAGCGTATTTAAGTGTAAAAAGATACATATTTGATCCATCCATAAGTCTGGAGGACAGATCCTTTATCCTGTTCTCCTGCCTGGTGCTGCTGGCTCTTTATGCCGCAGTCCCCTGCGGTCTGATCATGCGTGAGCCGCCATCGGCCACCATTTCCACAGCTATAGGCGCTATAGTCTTTTCAGTCTATATTTATCACATGTACAGGAAGAATAAGGTACGCCAGGCCGCAGCAGTACTGTCTGTGATAGTGGTGCTCATATTCCTCCCTGCCATGTTCTTTACAAACGGCGGTGCCACCGGCGGAGCCCCTATCTGGCTGCTCCTTGGCACTGTTTATATAGCTCTGATCCTTAAGGGCCGCATGAAACGGGTCATGCTGATCCTGGACGCCCTCATCCTCACTGCCTGCTGGATCGTAGGATACTTTTTCCCCGACATTGTTACGGAGTATTCCAGAGGACAGGGATATTTCGATTCCATAGCTGCACTGTTCATAGTCGGTGCCCTCCTCTATACACTGATACTTTTCAATGTCACACTCTTCAGAACGGAAGAAAAACGTAAGAATCTCCGTCGTCTGTTCGAACAGACCGCTACCGCACTGGCAAACGCCATAGATGCAAAGGATGAGTACACCCACGGTCATTCCTCCAGAGTGGCTGATTATTCCAGAAAGATCGCGGAGCTTGCAGGCAAGAGCCCTGAGGAATGCAATGAGATATACTATGTTGCCCTCCTTCATGATGTAGGAAAGATCGGTATCCCCGAGAGCATCATCAACAAGGACGGAAAACTGACCGACGAAGAATATGCCGTCATCAAGCAGCATCCGGTACTCGGTTCCCAGATATTAAAGAGTATCAGCGAATACCCCGATCTCATCATCGGTGCCAGATACCATCACGAGAGATATGACGGCAGAGGTTATCCCGATAAGCTCAAGGGAGAGGATATCCCTGAGATCGCAAGGATCATATCCGTGGCAGATGCATATGATGCCATGACCTCCAAGAGAAGCTACCGTGAGCCCATCCCCCAGCAGAGCGTGCGTGAGGAGATAGTCAAGGGCTCAGGGTCTCAGTTCGATCCGAAGTTTGCCAAGATCATGCAGCATCTCATCGATCTGGATACGGAATATGACATGAAGGAAAAGGGCATCGTACAGGAGATGGCCGGCAAGAACGAGCTCCGCTGTAAGAAGAGCAGAGATGAGATCTCGGACGGCATCCTTTTGGGCCCCGATCCAAAGATCAAGAATATAAGCCTGAAGTGTGCTCATCTGGATCCTTCAAACGAAGATAACTCTCCTGCCATCATCCTCTTTGATTCCCTGGACGGAAGGTATCATGACAGTCCTCATGACATAAAGGATCTGAACTATTTCGAATATGCCGAGCTGAGATTCGATGGTGAATATGAGTGCAAAGGCGCCAGAAAGATCGCCGTGGAGAAGAGCCGCAGCAGGAATACCTCCATAGATGACCATAAGGCAACGAGGCGCAAGTACGAGATCGAAGCTGTCAAGATCAAGGATCACATACAGATAAAGATCGACGACGGCAATCTGATGGTTTCCTATACTGTCGCACTTCCTGACAGTGCCAGATTTGCCTACATAGGCCTTACCGGCGACAACTGCAGGATATACAGCGTTGCCATCAACCTGCAGGAAGAGCCTGTTCCTTCGGACTATATCACCAGGATCGCAGAGGAAGTCAGCTATATCAAGGGTCCTGTCGGGGATATACCCAATGTACAGGTGGACGGCTACAGGTCGGAACACACAGAGGCTATCCCCATAAAGGAGGGCACGACCACCATCACCTTCCATACCATGAGCCTGCCTACGGCACGTCTTGTATGGCACTGCGCATATATGGACCTTTATTATTCTCCCGACAAGAAGCCTTCGGGAGACGGATACAGGGAATACGCCCTTATGCGTCTGGACGGCGAATACTGGGAATCGGAGGGCTTTGCCGAGACCAACATGTACACAAATATACGCGAGGACTTTAAGGGATGGGATGCCTGGAAAGCGGCCAATAAAGAAGGCTTTGACTGTACTGTCTCCTTCAAAAGAGACGGCAATAAGGTGGTTACCACCACTGAGAATCTGGGCATAAGCTTAAAGATAACCACTACAGTATACGAAGGGCCGGATGTTCCATCCGAGATATATGTGGCCTTAACAGGCGATCAGTGCGCTCTGACCAACATCAGGATATCTGATTGATGTAGCGGTGCCGGGATATCGGTCGGGATATCGTTCAGGATATCGTTCAAGATATCGGTCGGAATATCGTTCAAGATATCGGTCTGGATATCGGAATAAAAAAAAGTGTTGACATATCCTTTATCATGAGTTAGGATAACGAACCATAAGGTTGACCCCTTACAGATCATTCGGAAAGGAGACGTGACATGATGAGAGCTATCACAGGCAGAAAAGATATGTGTTGTATGTGCATGTGTCGAATGCTTTACTCCCAGGCAAGTAACATGGCCGGGTGTTTGGCTCATATGTCATACGCCCGTATAAGATGATCTTAAGATAAATCTAAGATAAGCCAATGCCTGGGAGTAAGATCCCGGGCATTTTCCATGTACGGGCAGACAACAGCAATGTGACAACAGTCATATGACAGCAGCAATATGACAACAGTCATATGACAACAGTAACATGACAACAACGCAGACCAATCAGAAAAGAGGAAAACATTATGAAAAAGTCATTTATCAAGAAACTTATCGCCGGCGCACTAAGTGCATTGCTTACAGTATCAGCATTATCCGGCTGCGGAACACAGGCCTCTGCCAAGGGCAACGACGGAGCTTCCGCCGACAAGGTCTACAGGACCCTGGACGAGATCAAGGCAGACGGAACCATCAATATAGGAGTCTTCTCAGACAAGAACCCCTTCGGTTATGTGGATGAGAACGGTGAATATCAGGGATACGATGTATACTTCGCAGAGAGGATCGGTAAGGATCTTGGCGTAAAGATCAATTACGTATCAACCGAGGCTGCAAGCAGAGTTGAGTATCTGGAGACCGGTAAGGTGGATATCGTGCTGGCAAACTTCACTGTAACGGATGAGAGAGCCGAGAAGGTTGATTTCGCACTTCCCTACATGAATGTGGCATTAGGTGTTGTATCACCCGAGTCCCGTGTTATCGAGAGCCTCGATCAGATAGGCCCCGACGATCAGGTCATAGTCATCTCCGGAACAACGGCCGAGACATACCTTGAGAAGGAATATCCCGACATCAAGCTTCAGAAGTTCGATACCTATGCTACAGCCAAGACTTCCTTCGAAAACGGCACAGGAGTTGCATGGGCAAATGACAATACAGAGGTTATAGCATATTCACTTGAAAACGAAGGATATGTGGTTGGTATTCCCTCACTTGGCAGCCAGGACACCATAGCTCCCGCAGTATCAAAGGGCAACAGCACACTGCTTGACTGGCTCAACTCAGAGATAGAGACACTTGGTAATGAGAACTTCTTCCATGCAGATTACGAGGCAACTCTTCTTGATACCTATGGTAAGGATTATGAGGACACCCTTGTAGTAGAGGGTGGAAAGTCAGCTAACGCAGCAGCTGCACCGGCCCAGGATACAGCCCAGGGTAACGGTGAGACCATCAGGGTTGCAGCATCCGCTACACCTCATGCAGAGATCTTAGAGCAGGCAAGAGGCATCCTCGAGGAGAACGGCTATAAGCTTGAGGTAGTTGAGTTTGATGATTATGTACAGCCCAACCTCGTAGTTGAATCAGGCGAGTTCGATGCAAACTATTTCCAGCACATCCCTTACCTGGACAGCTTTAACGAAGAGCAGGGAACACACCTTGTAAATGCAGGCGGCATACACTATGAGCCCTTCGGCATCTATCCCGGCACAAAGAAGAGCCTTGACGAGGTAGCGGACGGTGACAGCATAGCAGTTCCCAACGATACCACAAACGAGGCAAGAGCTCTCCTGCTGCTGCAGGACAACGGCCTTCTTAAGCTCAAGGACGGTGCAGGACTTACAGCCACAGTCAACGATATAGTCGAGAATCCTCACAATATAGAATTCGTAGAGTTGGAGGCAGCTCAGGTAGCAAGAGTCATAAACGAGGTAGCCTATGTGGTATTAAACGGTAACTACGCTCTTGAGGCAGGCTTCTCCGTAGGTAAGGACGCCATCGCCTACGAGTCAACTGATTCTGTTGCAGCAAAGACCTATGTTAATGTCATAGCAGTCAAGGAAGGAAATGAATCCAGCGACAAGATCAAGGCTTTAGTCAGCGCCCTCAGGTCCGATAAGGTTAAGAAATACATACAGGATACTTACGACGGCGCGGTTGTATTCTTCGAATAAGACGTATACAATACCATGTGTGGGGAGGACCCAAAAGGTCCTCCCGTTTTATTGTATGACAGTTACAGCACATGTACAGCCGGAATAAAGTCACATCATCATCCGTGACATTTTCCAATATGATTGCGAGGTATCGGATCAATGAGCGAGATTGAGATCAAAAACCTGTCCAAGACCTTTGAAGCGGAAGGACATGTCGTCAACGCACTGAACAACATCAATCTGTCCATAGAAAAAGGGGACATCTTCGGGATAATCGGTATGTCGGGGGCCGGCAAGAGCACCCTTGTCAGATCCATAAATTTCCTTGAGAAGCCCACTGACGGACAGGTCTTTATCGATGGCGTGGATTTGGCTTCCCTGACGGAAAAGGAGCTTCGAAAGAAAAGAAGCGATATCGGCATGATATTTCAGAGCTTCAACCTGCTTGAGCAGAGAAATGTCATAGACAATGTCTGTTTTCCCTTGGAGCTTGCAGGGCAGAAAAAAAAGGAAGCAAGGATAAAGGCCAGAGAGCTCCTTAATACAGTGGGCCTCGCCGAAAAGGAAAAGGTATATCCCTCACAGCTCTCGGGCGGGCAGAAGCAGAGAGTTGCCATAGCAAGAGCCCTTGCCACCAATCCGAGCATACTGCTTTGCGATGAGGCAACCAGCGCCCTCGATCCTCAGACTACGGAGTCCATCCTGAACCTGATAAAGGAAATAAATGAAAGATACAACATCACCGTTGTCATCATCACACATCAGATGTCCGTAGTCACACAGATATGCAAGAGGGTGGCCATAATCGATAACGGCGTCCTGGTGGAGGAAGGTCCTGTGGAGGAGATCTTTGATTCCCCAAGCTCTGATGCAGCCAAGGAGCTGATCTTTGAGAAGAAGGTCCGTTATTCCCCTGTCGATGCACTGCATGCTGAGAAAAAGATCAGGATCGTCTTTAGTGAGAATTCCGCTTATGAGCCTGTCATATCCAATCTGATCCTGAAGTATCAGTCACCGGTCAATATCCTTAAAGCCGACACCAGAAACGTGGGAGGAAAAGCTAAGGGCGAGATGATCCTGGGACTCCCCGACGGAGATGAGCTTCAGGATAATATCATAACAAGTCTTAAGGAAAGCGGACTTACGGTTACGGAGGTGAAGGAAGATGTTTGATGAGAAAACCATGGAAATGCTTCTTATAGGAATAAAGGATACCCTGTACATGACCCTGTTTTCCACCTTCTTCGGATACGTGCTGGGACTGCCCTTCGGTATCATATTGAACGTGACCAGAAAGGACGGATTAAAGCCCAACAGGATCATATACGGTATAGGAGATTTCATCTGCAACATAGTCAGGAGCATACCCTTTCTGATCCTTTTGATACTGCTCATCCCCTTTACCAGAGCGGTTGTAGGCAAGAGCTACGGTTCCACTGCAACCATAGTCCCTCTGGTGATATGTGCAGCCCCTTACATCGCAAGAGTGGTGGAGTCCTCTCTTAACGAAGTGGATGCCGGAGTCATAGAGGCTGCAAAGTCCATGGGGGCAAGCACCATGCAGATCATCTTTAAGGTACTGCTGGTGGAATCAAAGGTTTCCCTCTTTACCGGAGCCACCATCACCACAGGCATACTGCTGGGTTATTCCGCCATGTCAGGTACCGTAGGCGGCGGAGGACTGGGAGATATCGCAGTCAGATACGGATATTACAGATGGCAGACAGACATCATGATAGTGACTGTCCTGCTGCTCATACTCATATTCCAGATAATACAGAACCTTGGCACAAGGTTCTCCATGCATATAGATCACAGAAAGCACTGACATATAATCATGGATCCGCAGGTAATACAGTCATATATTCCTTTATTCACACAGGCCTTCATACTGACGGTGAAGATAGGCTGGATAGGTATAGCCCTCTCCTTCATCATAGGTATACTGTGCGCATTTATACTGTTCTTCAAAGTCCCTGCAGCTTCCGCTGTTGTAAAGTGCTATGTGGAGCTTTTCAGGAACACTCCCCTGCTGGTCCAGCTTTTCTTTATTTACTACGGACTGCCCTCCCTCGGTATCAGCATCAGCGCAGAAGTCTGCGGTGCCCTGGGATTGGGGCTTTTAGGCGGCAGTTACATGACGGAGAGCATCCGGAGCGGACTTGAGGCGATCCCCGCCATCCAGTCAGAAAGTGCTCTGTCCCTTGGCATGAGCAACAGACAGCTTTTCACCTCCGTTATACTGCCTCAGGCCTTTACCATAAGTGTTCCGGGAATAATAGCCAATGTCATCTTCCTGCTCAAGGAGACCAGCGTGTTTTCCGCCATCAGCCTCATGGATCTCATGTTTACCGCAAAGGATCTCATAGGCCTTTACTACAATACTACGGAAAGCCTGTTCCTGCTGGTGATCTTCTATATCATCATGCTGCTGCCGGTATCCTTTGCGGGATCCTATATAGAGAAAAAGACGAGATATAAGATGTTCGGAGACTGATAATGGGATTTGAAGTCATATTTAAGGGAAAAAACCTCATACGTCTTCTGGCGGGACTTGGCGCAGCCATGCGGATAAGCCTCATCTCCGTGGTGATAAGCATCTTCCTGGGGATCATCCTCGGCATGCTCATGTCCATGAAAAAGCCTGTAATCAATGCCATATCAAGGGTTTATCTTGAGATAGTACGTATAATGCCCCAGCTGGTGCTTTTATTCATCGTATTCTTCGGATTCACCAAGATGACAGGGAGCAATCTGTCCGCGGAAACCTCTGCCATCATAGTATTCTCCTTCTGGGGTACTGCGGAGATGGCCGATCTGGTAAGAGGCTGTCTCATAAGCATCCCCGTCATACAGTATGAGAGCAGCAAGGCGCTGGGCCTCAGCCGGCTGCAGACCTATATATATGTGATCATACCGCAGATCGTCAGGCGTCTGATCCCACTTTCCATAAACCTCATCACCAGGATGATCAAGACGACGTCACTCATCATGATGATAGGTATCGTAGAGGTGCTGAAGGTGGGACAGCAGATAATAGAAGCAAACAGGAAGAGCTCGCCCAATGCGGCCTTCGGAGTATTTGCAGTGATCTTTCTGCTTTATTTCCTGGCCTGCTGGCCCATAAGCTGCCTGTCTAAATATCTTGAGAAAAAATGGGAGAACTGATCATGGAAGAGATCCTGAAAATAGAGCATCTGAGCAAAAAATATGATGATTTCACCGTGCTTGAGGATATAAACCTCACGGTAAAAAAAGGCGATGTCACCGTGATAGTCGGGCCTTCGGGCTGCGGCAAGAGCACACTGCTTCGTTGCATAAACGGTCTGGAGGAAATAAATGAGGGGCGTGTGCTGCTTGATGGCGAGGTGATAAACCCCGGTGATCGTAATGCCACCAAAAGCCGTGAGAAGATAGGCATGGTCTTTCAGAGCTATGACCTCTTCCCCCATCTTAATGTGCTGGAGAATGCCATACTGGCTCCCATGAAGGTCCAAAAAAGAGATAAAGCGGAGGCCTCCGAGGAGGCTCTTGCCCTGTTGGAGAGAGTGGGGCTTGCCGCAAGACGGGACAACTATCCCAGACAGCTCTCCGGCGGACAGAAGCAAAGGGTCGCCATAGTAAGAGCCCTTATGATGCATCCTGAGGTGCTCTTATTCGACGAGGTCACTGCAGCTCTTGATCCCGAGATGGTAAGGGAGGTCCTGGACGTGGTCTTAGACCTTGCCAGACAGAAGCGTACCATGCTCATAGTCACTCATGAGATGTCCTTTGCAAGGGCCATCGCCGACAGGGTACTCTTCCTTGACGGCGGCAATATCATAGAGGACTGCCCTCCCGATGAATTCTTCGTATCCCCCAGGACCGACAGGGCCAGAAAGTTCCTGAGGACCTTTGAATATGAGAGTGTGGACAAAGCCTGAGACGTCGCTCCCAGGTATACTTTATTTCATATGCCCGCAAGGCGGTTGATATGTTTTTCTCCGCGCTACATACTCACTAAATTCAAGCATCGCTGCGAGACAGTCGATCTCAATACACGCTGCGACGGGGCCAGGCCCGTCTTGCGTGAAAACTCGATCTCCTTCTTGCTCGCTTTCATTAAGTGAGTGGAGTTTGCAAAGCAAACTCGCGCTTATTGCTCCGAAAAATCATATCAACCGCCTTGCCGTGTACACCATGATAAAAAAGCACTTATAATGTCGGGGATTTACACCTCCAGGAGTGACAACAGGTTTCTAAGCTGTATGTTAAGGCAGTTGTT
>CAMOIV010000072.1 GCA_946616305.1 uncultured Lachnospiraceae bacterium
TTTCAATATCGGCTCCGTCAGCGGCCATCTCCAGTTCCCTCGCAATATCCGAAAGCCCATTGGCGCCGATCATTTTCGCTGTATTTTTAACGGCGTGTACAAGGATCGAATAATCCTTCCAGTCTTTTCCCTCATATGACGACAAGATCCCCGGAAGCCTCTCTGCCCCGTCTTTGGCAAATTCCGACAGTACCTCTCCGTAAAACTCCCTGCTGCCGCAGTAATCTATGCCCTGCTTTGTATCGACACCAAAAGCCGCAAGTTTTTCATATTGCCCTGATCCTTCCGGTTCTCCTGCCGGTTCCGATGTGTCATCGGGGACTTCTCCGGGAGAGAATTCCAAGATCTCTTCCTCTTCTCTTTCCTTTATCTTCTCCGATGGCAGATACTCTCTTATTTTCTCCTCCAGTTCGTGAGAATCGATGGGCTTTGTAAGGCAATCCGCAAATCCGCTGTCCATGTACATCTGCCTGCTTCCCTCTACGACATTGGCAGTCACAACTATGGCCCCGGTAGCTTTATTCCTGGACTTAGGGTCCTCCCGGATCAGCTTTAAGGTCTCTATACCGTCAGGAGAAGGCATCATGTGGTCCAGAAGGATAAGATCATACTCCTTGTTCCGGCACATTTCCAATGCCTGCAATCCGCCATGGCACAGGTCGGGATCTATCTTTGTCCTCTTGAGGAACAGCTTGAGTATCTTAAGATTGGCGGCATTATCGTCCACTGCCAGGATTCTTGCCCCCTCTGCCGTAAATAAGCTCTCTTCCTCCTTCTCATCCTCCGCGGCCGGAAGTCCGGGGGATCCTTCCTTTCTCACCTTTGCTGCAGACGTACCGTCCACTATTTCAACAGTGATCCTGAAGGTAAAGACAGAGCCCCTGCCATACTCGCTTTCCACGGCTATATCTGCAGACATGGAATCGCAGATGCTCTTTACTATGGCCAGTCCCAGTCCCGTCCCTTCTATGTTCCTGTTCTTACCCATGTCCATCCTGGTAAAGGAGGAGAAAAGCTCCTTCTGGTCCTCCTTCTTTATGCCGCGGCCCGTGTCTTTGACCTTAAAACACAGTTCATACAGCGGGTTGCCCTTATCTGAGGTTTCCCCGGTATATGTACCGGAAACCCCAAGCTCAACGCCTCCCTTATCTGTGTATTTTACAGCATTTGTAAGGAGATTTATCAGTATCTGTTTGATCCTGAATTCATCCGATATCTGGCCGTTCGGCACCTCATCGTCCAGGATGATCTTAAATTCAAGGCCTTTATCATCTGCTCTTTCCAGGATCATGCTCTCTACACTGTTTATGAGAGCTGCCAGGGAATACCCGGCATATCTTATCTCAAGCCTTCCGGATTCTATCCTCGAGAAATCCAGTACATCATTAACAAGGGCCAGGAGCATCCTTCCGGAGCTCTTGATGGTACGTGAATACTCATCTATCGCCGGATCTCTGTTTTCACGCAGGATCATCTCGTTCATACCCAGTATGGAATTGATGGGTGTCCTTATTTCATGGGACATATTGGCAAGAAAGCTGGTCTTGGCATCGGACAATGCTATGGCATGCTGTTTCTCCTCGCTGACGCGGCGCAGATCGTCTATCTGCTGCACCACAACAAAGGTGAGAAGCCAGGCCAGACCGATCATCATGGGTATGGCATCATTCTTTGCATTAAAGAAGATAATGACGATTATCTCTATGATACTTGATACTATCAGCCCCAGAAGTCCCAATCCGGTGAAGGCATACCGTTTGATATATCCCTGCCTGAATTCCGATACCATCACTGCCGCACTGATGATGATGACCACTCCCAATACCGCATCAAGAAAGGTGAGAGCTTTTGCATAGGAAAAGATCCCCGCAAAGTGCAGAACAGTCCATACAAAGGTATTGACAGCGCAAATGATCATGAGTATGGCGATGATTCTGCCATGCCGTCCCTCCTGTATGGAATCCAGATATTTCAGTATACCTATGGGCATGATCAGGCACAGCATATAGTTGACTATGCCGTATATATGATAGTGACCGAACAGGAACGGATACAGGTATGAATTGGTCACAAGCCAGGCACTGATCACCATTATCCCGCTTGATGCATAGAGCATCTCTATCTCCCGCCGGTACCAGATCCTCATAAAGATACTGATCAGTACGACGACAACAGACATGATGAGCATTATGAGGGAAAGACACAGGGATAACCCGTAATCGCTCATCAGCTGGCTGTAAACACCTGCCATATCCGATATATAGGCGTCAAAAACAAGCTGGGGCCTTAATCTGGAGCTTGTTTTGACTATGCTCAGTGTGGCCCCAGCATCTGAAGGCTCAAGAGGTACGGTCATATAGAAAAGCATCACTGCACCACCGGGGAGATGCACATCCCTGCTGCTTATGAAATCCTTTCGGAGTATGCCGTCTATATACACGTAGGTGTCATTGGCCGTCCTGAAACAGAATACCTCCCCTTCCCGTATATGCTCCGGCAGAGGTGTCGATATGGTGAAGGGATGCTCCAGCCTGTGATCTGAAACGTAACTGTTCCCAACAGTGAAGGTATTTCCGTCTCCGTCGTCTACCGTCCACTCTTCTATGAACCTGATATCGTGATCGTGGATATAAACCTCTTCATCAACAATGCAGTAATAAACCATCAATCCCAGGATAGCTGCGATGAATAAGCCCGTTAGGATATATACGGCCGATATGATCCTTGCATATGAGGTTTTCCTATATCCGGCATGCATATGGTTTTTATTTCTCCCTCATATCGTAGTTCTTGTCCGCATCCATGAGTCCCAGCATAATATCTACAAATATGGGATCAAACTGGGTTCCCTTACCTTTGACCAGCTCATCCCTTACCTTTTCCTGTGGCAGAGCATCACGATAGCTCCTCCTGCTGGTCATGGCATCATATGAATCCGCTACGGCAATGATGCGGGCTTCCTCCGGGATGTCCTCTCCGCCGATGCCGTCAGGATAGCCTTTCCCGTCGTATCTCTCATGATGCCATCTTGCACCTGTGGCAAGATCCGGCATTTCGGATATGGTATTAAGGATCCTCTCTCCCTCCACGGGATGGCTTTTTATCACCTCATATTCATCTTTCGTCAGTGTTCCCGGCTTATTGATTATCTCATCCGGTATACCTATCTTCCCCACGTCATGAAGAAGTCCCATCATATATACTTTATCCTGATCCTTGCCATCATATCCGTGGCCTGCAGCGATCATCCTGGCGTAATTTGCCACCCTGTCCGAATGACCGCTGGTATAGCAGTCCTTGGCGTCTATTGCCGTGGCAAGAGCCTGTATGATGTGGATGGACAGCTTTTCATTTTCCTCTGTCTTTTCGTTTACCACACTCCTAAGGTGATTCTGCATGCGTATCATATTGATGGCATGTCTCACCCTGACAACAAGTATCTCAGGGACAAAGGGTTTGCGGATAAAGTCAACGGCTCCCATGGCGAAGCCCTGACTTTCCGTTTTATCGTCCTGATTTGCAGTGAGGAATATAACCGGGGTCCTGGACATGGCACCCCCTTTTGAATGGATCCTGTGGATAGTCTCAAAGCCATCCATTTCAGGCATCTTAATATCCAAAAGGATAAGGTCCTCATCGTTGCCCTGAAGATGGTCTATAAGCTCACGACCCGATTTCAGACATGTGACTGTCATGCCCTCTTTTTCAAGGATCGCTTTGGCCACCATAAGGTTTGCTCTGTCGTCGTCTACAACAACGATCCTGTCAGACACATTTTCGGCGCGGCTGCCGGATCCGGGATTATCATTAACGGGAGAAATATGGTCATATTCATACTCTAGTTCCACTAAAGGACTATGTTCCGTTTTTTTCCATCCTTCGATTATCCTGCCAACCACACGGTCCACATGCTCAATACGAAGCTCCGGCAGAAGCAGGAAAAACTGGTCTCTGCCCACCCGCACCATGATGTCGCTGTTTCTTAAGGACATCTGTATAAGCTCACGCAGTGAGGCCGATGCCCTTTCCTTTACATCAGCTGGGATATCGTCGGATCCGTACTTCAGGGTAAAGAGTATCTTATAGGCTGAGATACCGTATCTGTCCAGATATCTCACCATATATCTGTATACATTTCCGAAGGCCTCCCGGCCTACCCACATCACGCTTTGCCGGATGTTACGCTCCTCAAGGAGTTTGGACAGCGTCTTCAGATCAACGTTAGCGCCCTCCTCCAAAAATCCCTCGGGATGCTGCTCACTGTATACCGAGTATCCGTGCTTACCGTTATTCTTCACCATAAGCAGGGCCTTGTCCGCTTTATTGAACAGCTCTTCGTAATCGGTCCCGTGTCCGGGCACCTGTACAGCACCTACAGAGGCTCCCAGCGGTATCTGCACCTCATCACCCATGAGATGCAATGCCGCTTTCCTGATCTCCAGATTCAGAGTTTCAGTGAACTCGGCTACGTCGCTTTCCCGCTGCATGTTTACACCGAACAGGACAAACTCGTCTCCGCCTATCCTCCCTGCCACGCTTCCGTCGGTGATATTATCCCGCACGATATCGGCAAAGGTCGACAGCATCCTGTCACCCATCTCATGGCCGTATATATCATTCACAAGCTTAAACGCATCCAGGTCTATCATGCAGAAAGCACCTGCTTCCTTGGCAATAAGACCGGAGATCTCCTCTTTCACTGATTCTTTGTTGTAGAAACCTGTGAGCAGATCGTGTGTTGCTTTTTCTTCTACGATATGGAGTTCGCGATCACGATGAACGATGCTTGAGATCCTTTGTACCAGAACATCCGGATCAAAGGGTTTATGGATGAAATCGGAAACACCCATCTGGAATCCCCGGATCTCGTGGCTTTTGTCCTCATCTGCCGTTAAGAATATAACCGGCGTCTCCTTGTAACCAAGCTCCTTCTCGATCTCTCTCAGATGGATCAGAGTTTCAAAGCCATCCATTCCGGGCATCCTGATATCAAGAAGTATGATATCCGGAGTGCCGTTTTCGCGTATGAATTTAAGAAAGGCCTCTCCGGTCTTTATGGCAGTGACCCTCATGCCATGCCGGCTGAGAGTAGTTCCTGCCATCTTGAGGTTAACGGTGTCGTCGTCTACGATGATGATCCAATCCGGCATCCTGTATCCCCCTGTTCGTACTGCCTGCAGGCTTATTTCAGCTGCTTTTCCAGTTCCTTCAATGCCACGTCGAGCTGGTTATCCTTCCCCTCATTAACGTATGCCTCTTCATCAAGCTCGACCTCCATGTCCGGCTCTATACCTTTCTCATGTATGCTCTCGTCGTTGGGCAGGAAGTACTCTCCGCAGGTAAACTCTACGGCACTTCCGTCACCGAGATTGTAGGTGTTCTGTATTATCCCTTTTCCGTAGGTTGTGGTACCGACGGTAGTGGCCTTTTTATAATCTCTCATGGCCCCCGTGAGTATCTCTGCTGCAGACGCCGTATTCCCGTCCGTTAGGATGATCACCGGGATGTCGATCTCCTTGCCATCCTCCGACTTCCACTCTCTTCTGCTTCCGTCCTTGGAAAGAGCATAACATATTATCCCGTCCGGAACCATCTCTGCTGCAATGTCCGTACAGGCATTGACCATGCCTCCGGGATTCTGGCGAAGATCCAGTATCATGGCCTTCATTCCCTGGTCCTCCAGATCCTTCTTGGCATTCTTGAACTGATCCACTGTGGCATAATCAAATCTGCCTATCCTGAGGTATCCGATCTTTTTCTCTTCGTCTATCATATTATGGGAAACGGAGGTCACCTCCACCTTGGCTCTCTTGATGGTATAATCCATCTCCTCCCCGTTTCTGAGCATGGTCAGCTCCACCGTGGTACCTGCTTCACCTCTGACCACCTTTGATACATCCCCGGGAAGCCATCCCGTCACATCCTCTCCATCAACCTTATAGAAATAATCATTCACTTCTATCCCGGCAAGATCCGCAGGATGTCCCTCATCAATGCTTCCTATGTAGCAGCAGTTGGCATCGGGATCGAAGGCTATCCCGCATCCTATGCCGTAGAATTCTCCGGCGTTGCTCTCGATCTCGCTCTGAAGCTCATCCGCGGTATAATATGTGGCATATTTATCTCCCAGTGAATACACAAGTCCCAGATATATTCCCTCTGCCTCCTCATCCGGATCCCTGTCCCAGTAATAGTTTTTATCTATAAGCTTCTCGATCTGTCCTATCTTTCTCTGAGTTGCAAGAGAAAGGGAATTGGCGAATCCAAAGCCGAGAAAATAGACCACAAGGACTATGGCTGCCCCCACGAACATACCCACAAAGAATCCCAAAGGATTTCTTCTGCCCTTGTTATCATCCGGCCTGACGGTCTCTTCTTCACTTTCCCTTAGCAGATACTGCCCTTTGCCGGTCTTTTCCCAGTTACTTATGCTCATCTGTTTACTCCTTTATTTCAGATAACTCCACGGATTGACGTATGCGCCGTTCTTTCTGACTCCGAAATGCAGATGCGGCCCGGTGCTGCGCCCCGTAGATCCCACGGATCCTATCCTGTCCCCTGCACCTACCTCCTGTCCTGCGGACACATTGAGAGATGATGCATGCATGTATATGGATATAAGATCCGACCCGTGGTCTATCATTATATAATTTCCCATGGTACCCGAATAGGATGCCGCTATTACCGTGCCGTCCGCCGCTGCCAGTATGGGTGACCCCGAAGGAGCCGCCATATCAACGCCGTTATGCATCATCTGCACTCCCAGGGTGGGATGGGTCCTCATACCGTAGTCATCCGATATCCTGGTGTAGCCCGGAGCGGGCCAGACGAACTGTCCGCCTCCGTAAACGCGTCGGTTTGCCTCCTGAAGAGCTGCCTGCTGCTGCCTTATGGCTGCTTCTATTGCCGCGATCTCAGCATTCTGCTGAGCTATCATGGCCTCGTATTCCCGAACCTGGGCTTCCTTGTCTCCTATGGCATCATTGTACTGCCCTATCTCCTCTTCCTTGGCATCTATGAGCTTTCCCATGTCTTCTTCCTTGCTCTTTGCCTCGGCGTGCTTTTCTTCCAGCTCGGCCTGCTTCTCATCAAGCTTTGCCTTATTCTCCTCCAGCACCTTTTTTGCCGCATCGGCCTCCTCTACGGTTTTGGCGTACTCGGCCAGTTTTTTCTGATCATATTCCATTATACGATTAATGTAATATGTCCGGTTTAAGAGATCTCCTATGCTTTTTGACGTAAACAGGATATCGGCAAAGGTAGCCTTCTGTGTGGTGTACATGAAATGGATCTGATCCTTTATATCCTCGTACTGACCCTGCCTTATCCTTTCCGCTTCGTCCAGTTCCTTCTGCGCTGTATCTATGGCTTTCTTTGCCTCATCTATCTGGATCTCGTTTTCCGATATGGAGGCATCTATAGCCGCTATGTCATCCTGTATCTGCTCCATTGCAGCATCCAGGGTGGCCACGTAACTGACGATGTCCTCCTTTTCGGACTCCAATGACCCTATGACCTGCTGGACGCTGGCCATACCCGAGGCAAGCTGGTTTTTTGTCTGATTTGCCCTCTCCTTTGCAGCCTGGCTTTCCGCGATCTGCTGCTTGAGAGCATCTATATCGCGGGATCTGCCTCCATCTTCTTCTCCTTCTTCCTCATCCTCATCGGCATAGACCTCAAGGGGCAAGACAAATTGTGCCATGCATGGTGTCACGCACAGCACAAATAAAAGCAGTTTTATTGTTATATACGTCCTTTTCCTCATACCCGAAGATGTCTGCGCACCGTCATGGCACTGCCAAGAAAACCGATACCGACTCCAAGTATCAGCGCTATGGGTACCAGTGTATTAAAGATCTGTTCCACCGGCAGAAAGGCCAGTATGGAATCCAGTACCGCAAACTCCTGCATAACATATCCGATGGCTTTGTTATAGATAAAATAGATAGCAACCAGCGGGAGTGCCGCGCCTATAAGTCCAAGTATGATCCCCTCGATCAAAAACGGTGAACGCACCACGAAATCGGTGGCTCCTATCAGCTTCATGATGGCTATCTCCTCACGTCTTACGGAGATACCTATGGCAACCGTATTGCTGATAAGGAATATGGATACTGCAAAAAGTATGAAGATTATGGCAAGAGATACGTAACTTACCAGATTGTTTGCCGTCGCAAGAGTGTTTGCCGCATTGGCGGATTTATGCACTTCTCTTATTCCCTGTACGGATGTGAGGAAATCCACCAGCTGATCCTGCATCGCCACATCACTAAGATAGATCTCGTAGTTTGCGGAATCCGCCAGAGGGTTATCATCTCCGAAGCTGTCGGCGTATTCACCCAGATAATCGTCCTTGAAGTCATTCCATGCCTGCTCTGCAGAAACATAGACCACCTTCGATACTTCAGCTCTTGTGCTTATCTCCTGACCGATCTCCTGTATGCGCTGATCGGTGATGTCATTGTCAAAAAAGGCAGTTACGGCAACGCCTGACTCAGCCTGATGGACTATGTTCTGGAAATTAACCATCACAGAATAGAATATACCGAACAGGAATATACATGCCGATATGGTCGCTATAGTCGCAAGTGAGAACACCTTGTTTCTGAAAATGGATTTTAACCCCTGCTTGAAGGTATAACCCAATGTACTAATCCTCATCGATGTATTCTCCTTCTTCCTGATCCGAAACTATAACGCCCTTCTTAACGGTAATGACCCGCTTGTGCATGGCATTTACGATCTCTCTGCTGTGTGTTACCACCAGTACGGTGGTCCCGTTTTTATTGATCTCCTCCAAAAGCTTCATGATCTCCCATGAATTTCTGGGGTCCAGATTACCTGTGGGCTCGTCTGCGAGAAGGATCGGCGGCTTGTTTATGATAGCCCTTGCCAGGGCCACTCTCTGCTGCTCTCCTCCGGAAAGCTCTCTGGGTCTGGATTTGTATTTCTCGGCAAGACCGACAGTTGACAGTACCTGAGGCACGTTCTTCTTTATCTGTCGTCCGGGTACGGATATGACCCTCTGGGCGAATGCAACATTCTCATATACGTTTCTGTCCTTCAAAAGACGGAAATCCTGAAAGACTACTCCGATATTCCTTCTGTATTTCGGAACTCTCCCGTGCCTTAGCTTGGTCACGTCAGTGTTGTTTACGATTATCCTGCCGGAGGTCGGCTTCAATTCCCTTAGCAGCAGCTTGATAAGGGTACTCTTTCCGCTTCCGGAGTCTCCGACTATGAAGACGAATTCGCCGGCCTCTATGTTAAGGCTGATGCCGTTAAGGGCTGGTGCTCCGGAACTATAGGTCTTTACCACATCTTCCAATAAAATCATCTGTCAGAAAGCCTCTTCCTCTACATACTTCATATACTTTACCACCAGTAACGCGATCTTGAAGGTTATGGCATCGTCAAACACTCTGAGGTCAAGCCCCGTCACCTTCTGTATCTTATCCAGCCTGTACACCAGTGTATTACGATGAATGAACAGCTGTCTCGAGGTTTCGGAAACATTCAGCGAATTCTCAAAGAATCTGCTTATGGTCGTAAGCGTTTCCTCGTCAAATTCGTCAGGTGTTATCCCCTCAAATATCTCACTTATGAACATCTTGCAGAGAGGAACGGGCAGCTGATAGATCAATCTGCCTATCCCCAGACTGCTGTATGACATCACCCGGTTGTCCTCAAAGAATATCTTGCCCACCTTAACGGCCATATGGGCTTCCTTATAGGAATGGGATATATCCTTGAGATCATGTGCCACGGTGCCGTAGCCTATCCTTATCTCTCTTTGCTCCCTGGCAAAGGCTTTGCGGATGCAGGAGGCATATTCCTCCAGCTCTCCTTCGTCTGACGGATCCGTAATATCCTTGATACAGGTCAAGGAACCTTCTTCCACCACACAGATGACAGACTTCCCCCGGTCCTTTACGGCATCCTCAATCATGGGTATATCCTGTCTTGCGGCTCCGTCTACCACATAAACGCATCTTAACTGTTCATTGTCAAGTGCAAGCTTGGCGGCTCCCGTTCTGATATCCACCAAAAGCAGATTGTCCAGCAGAAGGTCTCTTATAAATGAGTCCTTGTCTATCTTCTCCCTGAATGCCTCCGACAGGTTCTCCAGCTGATTCACCGTAAGCCTTGCCGTAAGGGGAGCATCTGCTCCGGATACCAGCAGCACGTATATCAGCCTGCCTTCCTCCATGACCTTTGCATATTGGACCTGGGCGATCTCCAAAGCTGTGGCATTGGATGTGATAAAATTCCTTACGGATGTATCCAGCCCTTCAAAGGATCCGTCAGTGGCATATAATCTGTTGCACAAACTGTCCCATAAGCTCAACTCACATCCGGACAACTGCCTGATCCGGACAAGTATCTCCTCCAGTCTGTTCAGTGAGACCATCTCTATCTGTACCTTCCCGCAATACGCGTAAACAAACGACCGGTCAGCCTGGTCATAAAGCCGGACTTCACGGACCCGTCCTGCCTGAACTTTAACTGTTCGGGCTGGAGCAATACGATCAGACCGGTATTCATGTATTTTTTCCCCATGTTTACAAAATCAGCGCTGCCTTCTCCTTCGAATATGGCAAATACCACATCCGGGGTGACGGAATTTATGTCGTTGGTAATGTCCTCGGCTCTTGTGTCTTCTCCGGACAGAACAGCCGTATCATATGAGCCCGCCACCTGCAGTGAGTTCTCAAAGGTGCCCAGCAATGATTTAAGGTTGACCATCTGTCCGGGGTCGGAGGTCAGAAGATATATCCTTCTTCTTTCTCTGGAAAGGATCCTTAAAAGCCCTTTGAGATACAGATTCCTGTCTATCTCTCTGACTCTCGTCCTGTCCTCGGCCCCCGCTGCCCTGTACAATTCGGCAGATGATATCATCGTCACGTCGGCTTCCTCTTCTATGAACCTTTTTAAGGTCTCGGAGTTTTCTGCCTGAAGCAGTACATCCCTTGTAAGGAAAAGCACCGATGACGGCTTATTATGAGAGAGTGTTTCTCTGGTAAGCTTTAATGTCTCTCTGACCGAATGGTCCTTTATCTTTATGCCCAGGATCTCATATTTTTTCATAATCAAACCGACATACGCTCCGTCAGCGCATACCACGTTGCATTATAGCATAATGGTATTTTCCATTTCAACTTATCACACCTGCCA
>CAMOIV010000073.1 GCA_946616305.1 uncultured Lachnospiraceae bacterium
GGAAGAGCAGTTCCATAAACATAGTCCTGAATATGCCGGAGAGTTTTTAATATATAATCGCGTAGAAAGGGAGGCAGACTCATGTTAAGAAAAATGCCAGCCATCTAATGGCGGCATGAAATGAAATACAGAAAGGAATAGGTATTATGGAAAAGATCAAGATGACAACACCCCTTGTGGAGATGGACGGAGATGAGATGACCAGGATCATCTGGCAGTATATCAAGGATGACCTGATCCTGCCCTTCGTTGATCTTAAGACCGAGTATTACGATCTGGGTATCGAAAAAAGAGATGAGACGGATGATAAGATCACGGTGGAGTCTGCGGAAGCCACCTTGAAATATGGGGTTGCGGTTAAGTGTGCCACTATAACTCCAAATCAGAAAAGAGTGGAGGAATACGGACTCAAGAAGATGTATAAGAGTCCCAACGGAACCATAAGAGCCATACTTGACGGTACGGTATTCCGTGCTCCCATACAGGTGAAGGGCATAGAGCCCAATGTAAAGAGCTGGAAAAAGCCCATCACCCTTGCCAGACATGCATACGGCGATGTTTATAAGAACACGGAATTAAAGATCGAAGGCCCCGGAAAGGCAGAACTGGTATTTACCGATAAGGACGGTAATGAGACCAGAAAGACAGTCTTTGAATTCGAGGGTCCCGGAGTGCTCCAGGGGATGTATAATACCAACGCATCCATTTCCTCCTTTGCCCATGCCTGCTTTGAGTATGCTCTTTCCACAAAGCAGGATCTGTGGTTTGCCGCCAAGGATACCATCTCCAAGAAATATGACGGAGAGTTCAGGGATGTATTCCAGAAGGTCTATGATGAGGAATACAAAGAGAAGTTTGAAGCTAAGGGTATCACTTATTTCTATACACTGATAGATGATGCGGTAGCCCGTGTCATGAAGTCCGAGGGCGGATTTATATGGGCATGCAAGAACTATGACGGTGATGTCATGAGTGACATGGTAAGCTCTGCCTGCGGATCCTTAGCTCTTATGACTTCTGTCCTGGTATCTCCCAGAGGAGTATATGAATATGAGGCTGCCCACGGTACGGTGCAGAGACATTATTATAAGCACTTAAAGGGGGAGGAGACTTCCACCAACCCCATTGCCACCATATTTGCATGGTCGGGAGCGTTGAGAAAGAGGGGAGAGCTTGATGGACTTGATGATCTTGTGAAGTTCGCGGATGCTCTTGAGAAGGCTTCCCTTTCCACCATCGAGTCGGGATATATGACGAAGGATCTGGTGAACCTGACGACCCTTGATGATATCCATGTATGCAACACTCAGGAATTCCTTAAGAAGATAGCGGAGAATCTGAAGGAGCTTCTGTGACAGGCATTGCAGAAGCCGGATCCGGATCGTATCAGACGGTTCGAAGACATTGCTGATCGTGATCCGGACATGGTAATAAAGGGTTTTACGGGAGAGCCTGCTTTTATGTATTGAGACTTTCCCATCTTTCATATAATGATCCAAGCTTATCCGATATCTCACCGGCCTTCATGGTAAGGTCGGTGAGTTTTTGTGCATCCGTGGCTATCAAGGGATCGCTCATGGTATTATTTATCTCTTCAAGCTCTGCTTCGAGGGATGCTATCTCATCTTCGCATTTTTTTATATCATTTTGAGCCTTGCGAAGCCTTGCCTGTTCGGCTTTTTGTTCCTCCCAGTCTGACTTTGAACCGACGGAGGATACCGAAGCTGTATCGCTTTTCGACAAGGTACCCGTAAACGTGGGACCTGTGGCCGGTGAAGACTTATCAGACCCTTCCGGGGCTGACAGTTCCCTAAGCTCATCCCTTTTTTCAATATAGTAATCATAATTTCCGGGATAACCGGTAAAGGTTCCATCCTTCAGATCCAGTATCCTTGTGGCGGTACTGTTGATGAAATACCTGTCATGGGATACGTAGAGGACTGTTCCTTCGTATTCGTTTATGGCACTTTCAAGGATCTGTCTTGATATCATGTCCAGATGATTGGTGGGCTCATCAAGTATGAGCAGATTGGCGTTTGACAGCATGAGACGGGCAAGAGAGAGACGTCCTCTTTCACCGCCGGACAGATCAGCCACCTTTTTATATACGTCGTCCTTATAGAACAGAAAGGCGGCAAGAGTGTTCCTTATGCGGGTATTATCCATGTCGGGATAGCTGTCGGATAATTCGTCAAATAAGGTCTTTTCGGGGCTTAAGACCTGATGCTCCTGATCGTAGTATCCGATCTTGACATTGACTCCCAGTGTAAAGGATCCGGAATCGGGATCACAAAGGCCCGTTAAGATCTTTAGGAGAGTGGTCTTGCCGGTTCCGTTATCGCCTATGATGGCAACCTTCTCGCCCCTTGTTATACCAAAGGAGATATCGGAAAAGAGCACATTGTCACCGAAGGCTTTTGAAAGGGACATAACCTGGAGTACATCACGTCCGGAGATGATGGAAGGAGTGATGGAGAATCTCATGGCAGCATTCTCCGATACCGGTTTTTCTATCCTTTCCATTTTATCCAGAAGCTTTTCCCTTGATTCGGCACGCTTTATGGACTTTTCACGGTTAAAGGATTTCAGCTTCTCGATAACCTTTTCCTCATGCTGTATCTTTTCCTGCTGATTGAGATAGGCCTTTAGCATGGCATCTGCAAGCTGCTGCTTTTTCTTTGAAAACAGAGTGTAATTACCCTCATATGAAGTGGCTTTTGTATTCTCTATCTCTATAACCTTTGTGACTATGCGGTCAAGGAAGTATCTGTCGTGGGCTACAACGATGACAGCACTTTTTGTATTCTTAAGATAATTCTCCAGGAACTCGATGGATGACAGATCCAGATGGTTGGTAGGCTCATCCAGTATGAGGAGTGAAGGCTTTGACAGTAGCAGCTTTGCCAGAGCGAGCCTGGTTTTCTGACCACCGGAAAGGGTTCCGACGACTTTATCAAACTCATCATCCGAAAACCCAAGACCGCGCAGTACACCCGTAACCTCCGATCTTACGGCAAAGCCGTTCCTGAGCTCGAAATCGTGGGTCAGTGCGGCATACCTTTCCATGATGGCATCAAGTTCATGGGAAGGAGATGAGTGCATCTTGTTTTCCAGCTCCCGGATCTTATTCTCCTCATCAATGAGGTCCTGCTTTACCGACAGTACCTCCTCCCATATGGTATTGTCACTGTCCACTGCATCCTGCTGGGCAAGGTAACCCCAGGACATATCGCTTTTCATGGTCACGGTACCCGAATCCTGTGAAAGATTACCTGTTATGACCTTTAATAGAGTGCTTTTGCCGGCGCCGTTGATACCGACGATGGCACATTTTTCACCTTCCTCTATATGAAATGAACAATCCTTGAGGATATCCTTTCCGTCGAAGGATACACATACCCCCGATACCTGTAATATCATATGCTCCGTCCTTTTTGACACGCTTTCATCAAGCCTCTATAATAACAAATGTATATGCTTTTTTAAATATTTCATGGCATTATACGGCTGGTTTTTATTCTGCGAACAGGCATACGCTGACTTTTGGGAACTGTAAGGAAATGGCTAAAGACGCGTTTGAAAGTGTATTAAGGGGAAAGAAGATCCCCATTCTTACTTTGGATAATAAATGGTACAAGCTCTTTGAAAGAAGCATGACCCCTGCCATGAGAAAGAGCGAGGCCAGACTTAATGAACTGCTGAAGGAGCAGGGCAGGATCACCAACGAGGTGAAGGATCTCAAAAAGATAAAGAATAATCTGATGAATGAGATCGTTGCCAACATGCCGGAGGACGGCGGCACACCGGATCCCAGATCATCCAAGAAGATAGCCGAGAGCAAGAGACTCATAGACGAGGTCAACGAGAAGATAGCAGCCTATGATGATGCCATGCTGGAGCTTCCAAGGGATATTGATGCGGAGAATTTCAAGCTGATGCTCATGTCCATGGAGATCTGTTATGACGAATTCCTTTCAAATACAGAGGATATAGAGAATATAAGCGCCTGGATCAAATCCATGCGTATGGAGCTGAAGCGCAATATCATAAAAAAGCAGCAGATGGAAGTCAAGAATGTGGAGCTGTATACCTATATGAATGACATATTCGGATCTGATGTGATAAACCTCTTTGACATCAAATATGATGTGGAGGAAAAGAAGCGCCAGCTCATGGAAGCTGCCGAGGCAAGGGCTGAGAAAAAGAGAGTTGACGAGGCCAGGGCAAGAGCGGAAGAGAGCATGCTTCACCGCTCGGACAATTCATAAGGAGAGGGCATATGATACCGGTACTTGATAACAGAAAAATGCAAAAAGCCGACGAATACACTCAGCATACCCTGGGGCTGTCACAGGAGGTGCTGATGGAGCGGGCGGCTCTTGCTTCATATTCGGTACTTAGTGATGCCGTATCCCTTAAGGACAAGAGCATCCTTATCGTTTGCGGGCCCGGCAATAACGGAGGAGACGGAGTGGCTCTTGCCAGGATACTGTCAGAGAGAGACATCTTTCCGGATGTGGTCATCCTGAAAAAGGACGGATCGGAGGGCTTGCAAAAGCAGCTTAAGATCCTTAATGCCATATATCCGGATGTAGGGATCATGAGTACCATGCCTGAAGAGATGTATGACGTAACGGTGGATGCCGTGTTCGGTATATCCTGCAACCGTAAGATAGAGGGAGAGTACAAAGAGGTCATAGACAGGATAAATGCCATGCATGACATGGGTTCTTTCGTTATGGCTTTGGATATACCCTCTGGTGTGGATGCTTCTACCGGACAGATCTTAGGAGTCGGGGTAAAGGCTGATCTGACGGTCACCTTCGGAACCTTTAAGATAGGACATCTGCTGTATCCGGGAGCTTTGTATTCCGGAGAGGTTACCCTGAAGGACATAGGTATCCCTTTGAGTGTTATGGAAGAGGGAGCTCATGTGCATATCTTTCATGATGATGAGATAGCTCTGCCGCCAAGACAGGCTTATACAAATAAAGGCTCCTACGGCAAGATACTGATAATCGCAGGCTCCAAGGGTATGGCGGGAGCTGCCATACTTTGTGCGGAGTCAGCTCTGCGATCGGGCTGCGGCATGGTAAGGGTCTATACTGAGGAGAGCAACAGACAGATAATACAGACCGCTCTCAAGGAAGCCATAGTATCTACCTATGAGGATAAGCTTGATAAGAAGGGACTGCAAAACGCTCTGGAATGGTGCGATGCCGTAGCTATCGGGCCCGGACTGTCAAGATCGGACCTTGCCAGGGATATACTCCTGTATACCATCGAGCATTCCGACGTCCCCATGGTCATAGATGCGGATGCCCTTAATATCCTGTCAAAGGACGTGGACATGCTGTCCAACGCAAAGGCGGATGTGGTGATAACACCGCATCTTGGTGAGATGGAGAGGCTTACAGGCATACCGGTGTCTGAGATATCCGGGCATCTCATCAGTGCCGCAAGAGACTTTTCGAAATCATACAGCGTCATAACGGTACTTAAGGACGCCAGAACCGTGATCTCGTCTCCCAAGGGCGAAGTCATAGTGAATATAAACGGTAATAACGGTATGGCTACGGCAGGCTCCGGGGATGTGCTGACGGGGATCATAGCCTCCATACGGGCCAGAGGCCTGGACAGCTTTACCTCGGCGGCTCTGGGATGTGCCATACACGGCAGAGCCGGAGATCTGGCCAAGGATGCCATGGGCGAGGACCATATGATCGCCGGAGATATAATAAATTACATAAGATGATCCCGGGATGTTATATGAGGGGATCATACAGGGAGTCATTTTGAAGGAGAACAGAAGACTATATCTGAAGATAGATCTTGATGCCATACGATTTAATCTGGAAAGCATGTACGGCAACCTCGTACCGGGAACGAAGATCCTTGCGGTTGTCAAGACGGATGCCTATGGACACGGAGCAGTGGCTGTGTCCAGGGAGATCGAGGGATATGACTATCTGTGGGGATTTGCGGTAGCTACGGATGAAGAGGCTCTGATCCTAAGGAACAACGGGATAGGGAAGCCCATACTGGTACTGGGATATACCTTCAAGGAAAGCTATGAGGATATAATCGCCAACGATATCAGACCTGTAGTGTTCAAAAAGGATATGGCTCTGGAGCTTAGCGAAGAGGCCGTAAGACAGGGACGCAGAGTATATGTGCATCTGGGAGTGGATACCGGCATGAACCGTATAGGGGTCAGAGCAGATGCCTCCAGTGTTTCATTGGTAAAGGAGATAGCATCTCTGCCAAATGTTGTTATGGAGGGAGTTTTCACCCATTTCGCCAAGGCTGACATGAGTGATGAGACCCCCACAAAGCAGCAGACCAGAAGGTTCAATGATTATATAGAGCTGCTCCATGAAAACGGTGTTGATTTCTGGCTGCAGCATGCCTCAAACTCGGCTGGTCTTATAAGATTTCCGGAGGCAAACATGGATATGGTGAGAGCCGGGATAACCCTCTACGGGCTGTGGCCCTCCGATGAAGTTGAGCACAGCATAGAACTTCGACCTGCCCTTGCCCTGAAGTCCCATATAGTTTATATTAAGGAAGTTGCCTCCGGGAGCGAGATAGGATACGGGGGCACATGGAGAGCGGACAGGCCCTCAAGGATCGCCACCATACCGGTCGGCTACGGAGACGGATATCCACGCGGGCTTTCCAATAAGGGATATGTGCTTATAAGGGGTAAACGGGCACCTATCGCAGGCAGGATCTGCATGGATCAGTTTATGGTGGACGTTACCGATGCACCCGAGGTCAGGGATTATGACGAGGTGACTCTCATAGGCAGGGATCATGATGAAGAGATAACCATGGAAGATCTTGCATCCATGTATGACGGAGGCTTTAATTACGAGATCCCCTGCTGCTTTACCAAGAGGGTCCCCAGGATATATTTCAAGGACGGGAAGGCAGTTTCCCATATGGATTATTTTTCCGATTTTTCAACCTATACGGGTATGTAATATGGCACCAAGGTTTCTTAAGTTCAGGGACAATAACGAAGACAAATACGAGGATGAGATAAAATCCATCGTGTCCGAAGGGACGGATACGGGCGGGCTTGAAGAGTCCGAGGCCAAGATGATCGAGAAGGTCTTTGAGTTTGACGATAAGAACGCTCACGACATCATGACCCACAGGGAAGAGATCAATGCCATAGAGGACACCACTTCACTGTCCGACTGCATAGATATCATACTGGACGGATCCAACTCAAGATATCCCGTATATCATGAGAATATTGACGACATATCCGGCATAGTCCTGATGAAGGATGCCATAAGAGCAGGCAGGGATAAGAGCCTTCTGGAAACACCTATAGGTGAGATAGATGGTCTGGTAAAGAAGGCCCATTTCATACCCGAGACCAGGAAGATAGACGAGCTCTTTGAGAGCATGCAGGCCAAGAAGATCCATATGGTCATAGTGGTGGATGAATACGGACAGACCTCGGGAGTGGTCACCATGGAGGATATCCTCGAGGAACTGGTTGGAGATATCCAGGATGAATATGACGAAGAAGAAGTGGATATCCGCAAGACCAAAGAGGATGTATATATCATAAGAGGTCTGGCACTCCTTTCAGATATAGAGGAAAAGCTTGGCATCGAATTCGGTGACACGGATGTGGAGACTCTCAACGGGTTTCTCACTTCAGTCCTGGGACATGTACCCAAATCGGGAGAGATATTCGAGACGGATTACGGAGGGTTTAATTTTCATGTTATATCCATAAGCAATCATGTGATACAATCCTGCAGGGTTATGAAGTTAAAGGATAATAAAGAACAAGAAGAAAACAATTGAGACGGAGGTTTCTGGTATGTCAGGACATTCTAAATTTGCTAATATCAAGCACAAGAAAGAAAAGAACGATGCGGCAAAGGGTAAGATCTTTACCATCATCGGAAGAGAGATCGCAGTAGCGGTGAAGGAGGGCGGCCCCGATCCTGCCAATAATTTCAAGCTTGCGACAGTTATCGCAAAGGCCAAGGCCAACAACATGCCCAATGATACCATAGAAAGAGGTATTAAAAAGGCATCGGGAGATTCGGGTTCGGTTAATTACGAGTACTGCACCTACGAGGGATACGGTCCCGCAGGTATAGCCATAATCGTAAACGCACTTACCGACAATAAGAACAGGACGGCTGCTTCAGTCAGGGCTGCTTTCTCAAAGGGCAAGGGTAATATGGGTACCCCCGGATGCGTCTCCTACATGTTCGATGAAAAAGGACAGATCATAGTAGACAAAGAGGAGTGTGATAAGGACGCGGATGATCTTATGATGCTCTCACTTGATGCAGGAGCCGAGGATTTCAGTGAAGAGGATGATTCCTACGAGATCGTGACAGCTCCGGCTGACTTTGATTCTGTCAGGGACAAGCTTGAAAAGGAAGGCATACCCATGGTATCAGCAGACGTAGTGATGCTCCCGCAGAACTACGTAGCGGTAGAAAATGAGGATGACAAGACTGCACTTACAAGGCTTCTCGACCTGCTGGATGAGGACGATGACGTGCAGGCAGTTTATCATAACTGGGACGAGTGATATATGAGTGCAATGCCGGAGGTTTTACCGGAACCGTTTTCGGAAAAGAATATTGACGGATCTCCCATAGTAAATACTCCTTCGACTGCCACCAGATTCTTTGGAAGCAGTAAGAAGAAGGAGTCGGGTAGGAGTGCGTCTGTTTCTTTTGCGGCTCCCGTGACACCCAAAACTCCGGCGAAGCGGGAAGATCGTGACCGTTCGTATGACAGCTCCTATGATCGCTCATATGAGATGCCGAAGGGAAGCACCTATGATGACGGCTACGGCGATGGATCAGGATCCGGCTCCAGGCCTGTCAGACGTAATGACGGCTACAGCATGGATGACAAAGTAGATGCTGTCAGAGCAGAGTCGGCAACTGCCGCGGCTGTTATACTTGCCACCGCATCTTCGCTTCACAGGGGATCCGCCGCGGCACCGACGCCATCCGTGACACCGACGCCTACGCCTGCAGCGCCGACACCGACGCCTGTTGGGACACAGACACCGACGTATGCAGCGCCGACACCGGGCACAGATACTTCATATTCACGGGAGGCAGCTTCCGATAGTGCATCAGACAGGTACGCATCATCCTCTGCAGTATCATCATCGGCAGGCAGTGTCTCGGAGGATGACGATTACGGATACGATTTCAAGGATGAGGACTTCAGATATGATCTTGACGAGGATGATGATGCATCCCTTACTGATAAGAAGGATACAGCAGTAAGATCCGATACCGTTTCAAAAACGGATGCCGGCATGGGGTCCGGTATGCAGGATATGGCACACAGAGGATCTGCATCAGATTCTGCGGATAAAGGTGCCGATGATGACTACGGATATGATGTAGACTTAAGTGACGTGGATGACGATTATGATCTGAATGATGAGGATACGAACGGCGGCGTAGACAAGGGCGACGGTACTTCGTCAGGGGACACCCCGTCCGTTAAGAAAAAAGGGCCCGTCTTTGAGAGGCCCGTTGATGAGAAACCGGGCATGATACCCAATCCTCTGCCCATGCCCAAGGTCAAAGTCTCGGGGAGTCTTGATTATGACATGGATCTCGATGATGGCGATACAGGCTACGATTACGATCTTGATCCTGATGATGATATGGATTACGACCTTAAGGAAGAATGAAGCTATATATTAATTCCAGACCGGAGATCACCCATTACGGGTTCTCCAGCAGAAAAGTCAAAAAAGACATGAGGCTGGCGGTCATCGCAGATCTTCACAACTGTATGTGTGAAGACAAGGGCCGGCGGCTTTTTAGCGTGATAAAGAATACAAAACCCGACGTTGTGGTGATAGCAGGGGATCTCATAGAATCCGTGCCGGGTACGGATGTTTCGGATACCATGGAATTCCTGAAGCTTCTTGCCGGCAGTTTTTATGTGATATTCGGTGTAGGCAACCATGAGCGTAAGGTTCTGGAAGATAAAAGGTTTTTTGCTCAGCGGGGGAGCCTGGCAAAGGGGCTTGGGGAGAGCGGACTGAAGCTTCTGTCCAATAAGGCCAAGATCTTTAAGGAACACAATATAAAGATCAGCTGTATAGACCTTCCCATCAGTTATTTTGCCAGATTTAAGCATGTGCCCCTGGGGAAAAAGGGAGTGGAAGACCTCATGGGTCCCATAGACCGGGATTTTTATAACATACTGATAGCCCATGATCCGTCTCATTTCAAAAGCTACTCCGACTATGGTTCCGATCTGGTGCTATCGGGACATGTACACGGCGGAGTGATAAGGCTTCCGATATTAGGCGGAGTGGTATCGCCTGAGCTTTCTCTGTTTCCCGAATACGATGCAGGCAGGTTTCACAGAAAGGATTCCGTCATGCTGGTATCCAAGGGTCTGGGCAGTCATACCATACATGTAAGGGTCAACGATCCGCCGGAACTCATGATAGTTGATATCAAAAAAAGATAAGGATGAGTGAATTGGAATTTAAACTGGAAAAATTTGAAGGACCTTTGGATCTGCTGCTCCATCTGATCGAGAAGAACAAGGTGGATATCTATGATATCCCCATCTCACTGATCACGGAACAGTATATGGAATATCTTGCCAGGATGAAGAAGGAAGAATATGACATGGATACCATGTCGGAGTTTCTGGTCATGGCTTCAACTCTTCTTGATATCAAATGCCGTATGCTCCTGCCGAAGGAGAAGGATGAGGAAGGCGAGGAGATAGATCCCAGAACCGAGCTTGTTCAGCGCCTGCTGGAATACAAGATATTCAAGTATGCTTCCTTAGAGCTTAAGGATATGAGCATGGA
>CAMOIV010000074.1 GCA_946616305.1 uncultured Lachnospiraceae bacterium
GTCTGGCCTTCACCGGTCTGGCCTTCTGTGGTCTGATTCTGTACAGCAGACGCCCAATCAGGCACTGCCTCAGGTACCACATCATTCGCTATTGTCTCAACGGCATCGGCAGCATTTTCAATGGTCTGAGTCTGCTCGCTTGCTGTACTCTCCTGAGCCGAAGCAGTATTCTCTGTGCTGTTACCTGCGGGATCCGGTGTGTCTGCACCATCCTGCGCGTATGCCGTTACATTGGGCATAAGTGCCAAAGTAGCGGATAACCCTATGCTTATCGCCTTGATTATGTCCTTGTTTTTCATATCCATCTCTCCTTCTCAGAATTATTCACGCTCTCACTTTCTATATCGTCAATTATAGCAAAAAACTGAAGTCTTATATAGCAATTTTTCTTTATTTTTCGCGGATTTCGAGGATTTTTGCTTCTTTTTTTCTTCCCCGGATCCAAGGCCGCAAGATGTAGTGGATGACAGGTATCCGGGACACTATCCTTCGCATCCCGGAGAGCCTGATCCTTAGTGATCTTTATGCCTTTTTGACTTCTTTTACGGTAAATGAGATTGTTTGTATTATTTATACGAATGAGAGAGGGAGCCGGCACAAAAAATGTGACAGTATAGTCAATGCAGGCTCCATAATGCAGGGCGTCTATATAACGCTTATCCTCGGTGATATGTCCTCCAGAACATCCAACAGGATCCTTACGGTATCTAAGGATGTGAACATGGTGACCCCGTTCATGATGGCGCATCTTCTTATCTCGACACCGTCACTGTAATGGATGCCGGACAGTATGGCTCTGGTATTTATTATATAGCTGACATACCCGGCGCGGATGGACCGCAGTATCTCATCGCTTCCCTCGCTGATCTTGCCTCTGATACGGGTCCTTATCCCATGCTCCTTAAGGAAGGTGCCTGTACCTGCCGTGGCCTCTATATTAAAGCCCAGCTCGTAGAACCTGCGGATAAGAGGAAGCGCTTCCTCCTTATCCTCGTCTGCGAGGGTCACCATCACTGTGCCGTATTCCTTCATCTTGATGCCGGAGGCCTGGAGAGCCTTATACAGCGCCCTCTTCAGGCTCCTGTCATAGCCTATGGCTTCGCCGGTGGATTTCATCTCGGGTGAAAGATATGCATCCATCCCGTTCAGTTTTTCAAAGGAGAAGGCCGGAGCTTTGACATACCAGATATCCTTCCTTGGAGCGATGGTATCTGCAAGTCCCATATCCTTCAGGCTCTCTCCAAGCATCACCCTTGTTGCGATGTCTACTAACGGCACTCCCGTGGATTTGGACAGGAAGGGAACGCTCCTGGAGCCTCTGGGGTTTACTTCTATGATGTAGACATTTTCATCCTTGTCCACGATGAACTGAATATTGTAAAGTCCCTTGATGCCTATGCCCCTGCCAAGCTTTACGGTATATTCCCATATGGTGTCCTTAACCTTGTCGGTTATGGAGAAGGGAGGATAGACGCTGATGCTGTCGCCGGAGTGTACGCCTGTACGCTCCACAAGCTCCATGATACCGGGAAGAAAAACACTGTCTTTGTCACACACGGCATCGATCTCCACTTCCTTTCCGGATATGTATTTATCCACCAGCACAGGCCGGTCTTTGTCCACCTCCACAGCATTCTTCAGATAATGGACCAGCATCTCCTCATTGGCCACTATCTCCATGGCTCTCCCTCCCAGCACATAGGAGGGTCTTAACAATACGGGATAGCCTATACGCCTTGCAGCCTCTATACCGTCCTCTATATTGCATACCGCCTCTCCCACAGGATGAGGGATCTCAAGCCTTTTTATGACATTTTCGAACGCATCCCTGTCCTCCGCGGCATAGATAGCCTCAACGCCGGTTCCTATGATCTTAACTCCTCTTTTTGCAAGGGGCTCAGCCAGATTTACGGCAGTCTGTCCTCCAAGGGAGGTGATGACTCCCCGAGGGTTTTCCAGATGGATGACGTTCATGATGTCTTCCGTTGTAAGCGGCTCAAAGTACAGCTTATCAGCCGTGGTATAGTCCGTGGAAACGGTCTCGGGGTTATTGTTGATGACTATGGCCTCGTATCCCATGGCACGGATGGTCTTCACGGCATGCACCGTAAGGTAATCAAACTCCACGCCCTGGCCTATCCTTATGGGCCCCGAGCCCAGGACTATGATCTTTTTGCTGTCCGAGACCATGGATTCATTCTCATCCTCGTAGGTGGAATAAAAATAGGGCACGTAACTGTCGAATTCGCTGGCGCAGGTGTCTATCATCTTATAAACGGGATATATGTCGTATTTCTTTCTGAGTTCCCAGACATCATCCTCACAGCATCCTGCAAGCTCGGCGATATAGGAATCAGAGAATCCCATCTTCTTTGCATCGTATAGGAGATCCCTGTCGGGGAGCATGACAGTCCTGCCATCCTCTCCCATGCAGGTATCCTCCAGCTTCTTTTCAAAATCCACTATCTTTTTGATCTTGTCCAGGAAGAACATGTCTATCCTGGTCCTTGTATATATCACCTGAGGATCGACACCCAGCCACAGAAGCTCGGATATGGCATAGATCCTGTCATCCGTACCCTCCTCTATGTATGACAGCAGCTTTCTTACGGCCTCCTTCCTGCCTTCCTCTCCCGTCTTGTCCGTAAGACTCTTTATATCGAATTTCTCCAGATGGATATGATTCTTGCCGTCCTCCAGAGACCTGATGGCCTTGAGCAGGCTCTCTTCCATGGTCCTTCCCACGCTCATGGTCTCTCCGGTGGCCTTCATCTGAGTGGAGAGCACATTTGAAGCCAGAGTGAATTTATCGAAGGGGAATCTGGGTATCTTGGTAACGACATAATCGAGCGCAGGCTCAAAGCATGCAGGTGTGTTGGCAAGCTCGATCTCGTCCAGGTTCATGCCCACTGCGATCTTGGCAGATACTCTGGCGATAGGGTAGCCGCTGGCTTTGGAAGCCAGAGCCGAGGATCTTGATACCCTGGGATTGACCTCTATCACATAATAGTCAAAGGACTCCGGGTCCAGGGCAAACTGGACATTGCATCCGCCCTTGATATCAAGGGCACGTATGATACGCAGGGCACTGTCCCTTAACATGTGGTATTCCTTATTGGTCAGGGTCTGGCTGGGAGCCACCACTATGGAATCTCCGGTGTGGATCCCCACGGGATCCAGATTTTCCATGTTACATACGGTGATGGCGGTATCATTGGCATCCCGCATCACTTCATACTCGATCTCTTTATAGCCCTTTATGCTCTTTTCCACCAGCACCTGATGCACCGGAGACAGGGAGAGGGCGGTCTTAAGTCTCTCCTTCATCTCATCCGGATCCGATGCAAAGCCCCCGCCTGTACCTCCTAAAGTGAAGGCGGGTCTTAAGATCACGGGGTAGCCTATAAGTTCAGCCGCCTCAAGTCCCTCCTCCATGGTCTCGGCTATGGCGGAGGGCACTACAGGTTCTCCCAGACTTTCACACAGTTCCTTGAACTGCTCCCTGTCCTCCGCTCTCCTTATGCTCGCTGCATCCGTACCTAAAAGCTCTATCTCACACTCCTCCAGCACTCCCTTATCATAAAGCTGGAGAGAAAGGTTCAGCCCTGTCTGGCCTCCGATACCAGGCACTATGGCGTCGGGTCTTTCGTATCTGCAGATCCTTGCCATATACTCCAGTGTGAGGGGTTCCATATATACCTTGTCCGCTATGGAATTGTCCGTCATGATGGTAGCGGGGTTGGAATTGGCCAGTATCACCTCATATCCCTCTTCCTTCAGGGCAAGACAGGCCTGTGTCCCGGCATAGTCAAACTCCGCTGCCTGTCCTATGACGATGGGTCCCGATCCTATCACCAGTACTTTCTTTATATCTGTCCTTTTTGGCATCTTTTTCGACCTTCCTTCATGAGATGGGTGAAATATCCGAATAAGTGACTGCCCTCCTGGGGTCCCGGGGCACTTTCGGGATGATACTGCACCGAAAAGACCATATCCTCTTCGCTGTATACGCCCTCCACGGTATCATCCAGCAGGTTGATGTGAGAGACCGAGAGTCCCGTGCCCTTCAGGGAGTCTGCATCCACGGCATAGCTGTGGTTCTGACTTGTGACCTCTATCCTGCCTGTGCGTATATCCTTCACCGGGTGATTGCCGCCCCTGTGTCCGAACTTAAGCTTATAGGTTTTGGCACCGTAGGAAAGGGCCAGAAGCTGATGTCCCAGACATATGCCAAACATGGGGATACGGCCTCTTAATTCCTTCAAGGTCTCTATGACCTCCGGCACATCCGTGGGGTCACCGGGTCCGTTGGATATTAAAACACCGTCCGGATTAAGGGACAGTATCTCTTCGCTTCCGGTGTCATAGGGGACCACCGTAACGTTGCATCTGCTCCTGTTGAGCATCCGCACGATATTCGTTTTCATGCCGCAGTCTATGGCTGCCACGTTAAATCCGGGATTGGATGTACGACTGTACCATTTCTTGGCACAGCTGCATCTTTTAACGGCATCATGTGGTATGGGAGTACTTTTGATAAGAGCCGCCCCTTCCTCCGGGGTCATGTCCTCTGCCGTCACTATGCATCTTTCGGATCCGTTATCCCTGATACTCCTGATGAGCTTTCTGGTATCTATGCCGCTTATGCCGGGTATGCCGTTCTCCTCCAGAAGCTCCGGAAGGGTCTTGGCCCATCTGAAATTGGAAGGGTCATCGTTGATATCCCTGACGATAAGAGCCGAGGGCGATACCATCCTGCTCTCAAAGTCCTCTTCGGTTATGCCGTAATTGCCTATCAGGGGATAGGACATTACGATGGCCTGATCGGTATAGGACGGGTCGGATACTATCTCCTGATACCCCGCCATTGAGGTGTTGAATACAAGCTCGCTCACTGTCTGTGTGCAGGAGCCGAACCCGATCCCTTTGTATTCCGTCCCATCCTCCAGGATGAGCTTTCTGTCATATCTCATTGCCGCAGACCTCCTTAAGCGAAGCCTCCAAAAGGCCCTTAAACAACGGATGGGGTCTGTTGGGTCTTGATTTGAATTCGGGATGATACTGAACCCCTATATAGAATGGAAGATCGGTAAGCTCCACTGCTTCCACCAGCGTCCCGTCGGGAGAGATGCCGCAAAGGGTGAGACCGCCATCCTCCAGTACCTGTCTGTATTCATTATTGAACTCATATCTGTGCCTGTGACGCTCATTTATCCTGTCTGCGTTGTAGCACTTCCAAAGCAAGGTGTCATGCCGTATATCACAGGGATAGCTCCCAAGCCTCAGGGTTCCTCCCTTTTCTATGCCGTCCGACTGTCCCGGCATGAAATCGATGACCTTATGCTCCGTAGGCTCCCTGAACTCTCCCGAGCACGCGTCCTTTATCCCTGCAACGTTCCTTGCGAATTCTATAACGGCTATCTGCATCCCGAGACAGATGCCAAGATACGGGATGTTCTTTGTTCTGGCATATTCCGCCGTGAGGATCATGCCCTCGGTCCCCCTGTCTCCGAAGCCTCCGGGAACGATGATCCCCGATATGCCCTTGTATATCTCACTGATATTGGAGGCATTCACTTCCTCGGTATCTATCCAGCTGATGTTTACCCCTGTCTTTAAGGCCATGCCCGCGTGATGCAGTGCCTCGGCCACGGAAAGATAAGCGTCATGGAGCTGCACATATTTACCGGCTATGGCGATGGTCACCTCTTTATCGATACTCCCCGCACTTTCAGTCAGCTGCTCCCATTCCCTCATATCCGGTTCTTTCGCATCTATCATGAGCTCTCTGCACACCACACCGGAGAAGCCTGACTTCTCCAGCATCACAGGAGCCGCATAGAGATTATCAAGGGTGATATTCTCTATGACACAGTCCTCCTTGACATTACAGAACATGGAGATCTTGCGGAATATATCCTTTTCCAGAGGTTCGTTGCATCTTAACACTATGATGTCGGGATTGATCCCCATCCCCTGCAGTTCCTTTACGGAATGCTGTGTGGGCTTTGATTTGTGCTCCTTGGAGCCATGCAGATAAGGTACCAGGGTAACATGGATAAAGAGGCTGTTGCCCCGTCCCTGTTCCAGAGATATCTGCCTTACAGCCTCCAAAAAGGGCTGAGACTCTATATCGCCTATGGTGCCCCCTATCTCCGTTATGATGACATCGGCTTTGGTCTCTTTGCCCGCCCGATATATGAAATCCTTGATCTCGTTGGTGATATGAGGTATCACCTGCACCGTGGAGCCTAAGAATTCTCCCCTTCTTTCCTTATTCAACACGTTCCAGTAGACTTTTCCGGCTGTAAGGTTGGAGTATCTGGTCAGGTCCTCGTCTATGAACCTTTCATAGTGTCCCAGATCCAGATCCGTCTCTGCCCCGTCCTCCGTGACATAGACCTCTCCGTGCTGATAGGGACTCATGGTCCCGGGATCCACATTGATATACGGGTCCAGCTTCTGCGCTGTAACCTTAAGGCCTCTGGCTTTCAGCAGCCTGCCGAGAGACGCTGCCGTTATCCCCTTGCCAAGGCCCGATACCACTCCTCCAGTTACGAATATATACTTTGCCATATCTTCACCATTCCCTCAGATTTGTATATCCCATCAGGTATCTGTCTGCCTCTGCGGCACAGGCACGCCCCTCGCTTATGGCCCAGACAACAAGCGACTGTCCTCTCCTCATGTCTCCTGCAGCAAATATGCCGGCCTTTGAGGTGGCATATCCGCCCTCTGCCGTCTTAACAGTACCTCTGTCCCCAAGCTCCACCCCGAAGGCTTCGGGGGTATACTTTTCACATCCCGTGAAGCCCGCGGCTATGAGCAGCAGTTCACAGGGGATCTCCCGTTCTGTTCCCGGGACAAGCTCCATCTTCCTGTCCTTAAAGGTGACTCCGGAGATGACTATGCTCTTGAGGTTGTCCTTTTTATCGGTCACATACTCTTTAACCGTGGTCTCGTATATCCTGGGATCATGCCCGAAAAGAGCTATGGCCTCCTCGTGGCCATAGTCCGTTTTCAGCACCTTGGGCCACTGGGGCCAGGGGTTGTCCTCTGCTCTTGTGACGGGAGGAGCAGGCATCATCTCAAGGGCAGTGACCGACTTGCAGCCATGGCGTATCACCGTGCCGATACAGTCATTGCCGGTATCGCCGCCACCAACTACCACCACGTTTTTATTTGCCGCGGATATGAAATCACGACCCTTCATAAAATCGTCCACGCTCCTGTCCCTGATCTTATCCTGTCTTCCAAGCAGGGAGGAGGTGGTGCTTTTCAGGAAATCAACCGCATAATATATGTCGCCTATCCTGTCGGGATCTGCTCCCTGAAGGCTCCTTGCCTGTTTAGCTCCGCAGCATAGTATCACTGCATCATACAGGGAAGTGATCTCCTCCGCGGTTATATCGCTTCCCACATTGGTGCCGGTGATGAAGGTAACACCCTCTTCCTGCATGAGTTCTATCCTTCTTTCTATCACGGCTTTATCCAGCTTCATATTGGGGATGCCGTACATGAGCAGGCCTCCTATCCTGTCGTCCCTTTCATATACGCAGACCTCATGGCCTCTCCTGTTGAGCAGGTCCGCAGCTGCGAGCCCCGAAGGTCCGGAGCCTATGACTGCCACCTTTTTACCGCTTCTGACCCGGGGTGTCCTCGGTGTCATATAACCGTTTGCAAAGGCATGCTCGATTATATAGAGTTCGTTGTCGTGTATGGACACCGGATCTCCGTATTCCCCGTTGATGCAGGCTTTTTCACAAAGAGCGGGGCATACCCTTCCCGTGAATTCAGGAAAGCTTGCGGTCTTCAAAAGCCTTTGAAGTGCATGCTCCGTATGTCCCCGGTACAGGGCATCGTTGGTCTCGGGTATCAGATTATGCAGCGGACATCCGGTGACCATGCCCTTAAGCTTCATGGCGGACTGGCAGAAGGGAACACCGCAGTCCATGCATCTTGCCGCCTGTTCCCTCCGCCTGTCGTCATTTAGGGGTACGTGGAATTCCTTAAAGTTTTTTATCCTCTCCTCTACGGGTATATCTGTATTGTTTTCTCTGTTATATTCAAGAAATCCTGTTATCTTTCCCATGATCTTTCTCCAAATCGGTGTACGGTTTTATCACCTATGCCGTCGTTACCGCACTAAAGGCCTCCAGTTCCGCATTCTCCCGGGACAGTCCCTGCTCCTCAAATCTGCCTATGGCCTGGAGCATCTTCTGATAATCCCTGGGTATGATCTTCTTGAAATCTCCCACATAGGAATCAAAATCCTTCAGGATCCTACCGGCAAGCTTTGAGGCGGTTTCCTTCTCGTAGTCCTCAAGTATCTCCTTCAGTTCACCGATGTCATACTTGTCCTTCAGTTCCTCCATGTTGACCATGTCCTTATTCAGGCGTCTGTACAGAGAATGGTCGGTATCCAGCACATAGGCTATGCCTCCGCTCATGCCGGCGGCCAGGTTCTTGCCTGTGCCTCCGAGTATCACGGCTCTTCCTCCTGTCATGTATTCCAGACCGTGATCTCCCAGTCCCTCGCATACAGCCGTTGCTCCCGAGTTTCTCACGCAGAATCTCTCACCGGCCTTACCGCAGATATAAGCCTTGCCGGAGGTAGCCCCATAGAGCGCTACATTGCCGATGATGATATTTTCAGAAGCATTGTATTTTGATTCTTTAGGAGGAATCACTACGAGTTTCCCTCCGGAAAGGCCCTTACCGAATCCGTCATTGGCGTCGCCCGTGAGTCTTATGGTCACACCCTTTGGAATAAACGCGCCGAATGACTGGCCGCCGCCTCCGGCAGCCTCTATCACATATGTATCTTCTTCCAGGTTGTCCTGTCCGTATGTCTTCGTTATCTGTGATCCGAAGATGGTGCCGAAGGCCCTGTCGGTACTGGAAACCTTAAGCTTTGCACTCTTTTTGTCCTTATCCAGCATGGGGAGCAGTATCCTCTCATCAGGAGTCCGCTCAGTATGGAAGTCATACAGGCTTGCCGGCTCAAAGTGTCTTTTTTCCGCCTTTGCATATGCCGGATCCAGGATGTAGGACATATCAACGCAGGAGGCCTTGTGGGATCCTGCCATATCTCTGACCTTCAGGCAGTCCGTGCGGCCTATCATGTCCTCGACCTTCCTGAAGCCAAGCTCTGCCATGATCTCTCTTAATTCTCTTGCGATAAAATGCATGAAGTTAATGATGTATTCGGGCTTGCCGGAAAATCTCTTACGGAGCTTTTCGTTCTGGGTGGCGATGCCTGCAGGGCAGGTGTCCTTGGAGCACACTCTCATCATCATGCATCCAAGACATACGAGAGGAGCTGTTGCGAAGCCGAATTCTTCTGCTCCCAAAAGCGCCGCTATGGCCACGTCCCTTCCGGACATCAGCTTGCCGTCGGTCTCCAGCACTACTCTGTCTCTCAGACCGTTTTCTATCAAGTTCTGATGGGCCTCAGCCACACCAAGCTCCCAGGGAAGTCCGGCTCCGTGAACGGATGAATAAGGCGCTGCTCCGGTACCTCCGTCGTAGCCCGAGATCAGGATCAGTCCGGCTCCGGCCTTTGCAACTCCCGATGCTATGGTGCCCACACCTGCTTCGGAAACCAGCTTCACCGATATCCTGGCATCCCTGTTGGCATTTTTCAGGTCATATATGAGTTCCGCCAGATCCTCGATGGAATATATGTCATGATGAGGAGGCGGCGATATGAGTGATACTCCGGGAGTGGAGCATCTTATCTTTGCTACCCAGGGGTATACCTTTTTCCCCGGGAGATGTCCTCCCTCTCCGGGCTTTGCTCCCTGAGCCATTTTGATCTGTATCTCCTTGGCGGAGCAAAGGTATGCCGAAGTAACTCCGAACCTGCCGGAAGCCACCTGCTTTACAGCCGAATTTTTGATGGTTCCGAATCTCTCCGGATCCTCTCCGCCCTCACCGGTATTGGATTTCCCTCCGATGGTGTTCATGGCCATGGCTATGGTCTCGTGGGCCTCCTTGGAAAGTGACCCGTATGACATGGCTCCCACCTGGAATCTCTTTACTATGGAATCCTCGCTCTCAACCTCCTCTATGGGAACGCTCTCACCGCTCTTTGCAAAGTCAAGCAGACCTCTAAGGGTATGGACTCTTGAGGCATCATCGACTCTTGCGGTATACTCCTTAAACTGTCCGAAATCCCCGCTTCTTACTGCCTGCTGCAGATTCACGATGGTTTCGGGATCGTAGAGGTGGTCGGCCTTATCCTCTCCGGATCTCAGGAAATGGAAGCCGTCGGAATCAAGTGAGGTATCAACACTGAGTCCTAAAGGATCGAAGGCATGATCATGCCTCCTGGAGATCTCCTCTTCCAGCTCCTTAAGCCCGATGCCTCCCACACGGCTTACGATTCCTGTGAAATATCTGT
>CAMOIV010000075.1 GCA_946616305.1 uncultured Lachnospiraceae bacterium
CGCCTGATGCCTTCTTCAAAGCTGACATCAGGCGTATATCCTGTGTCCTCCTTTAGCTTTGAGATATCGCAGGCAAGGTGCATCACGGTAGAATCAGAGTAAGGGACCTCTCCAAGTCCCAGCTTTGCTCCGGGAGATACGATATCCCTTACGGTTTCAAGATATTCCTTAAGTGGCTTGGACTCTCCGCTTCCTATGACGTATATCTCACCATCCTTACCTTTGTCGGCAAGGAGATAGAGAGCCTTGGCCACATCGTCACAGTATATGAAATCCCATATCTGATCACCTGCGGAAAGTGCAGGAGAATTGCCCCTAAGAAGTTCGTTTATGGTGTGATTGATGACAGTGCCCGGCAGATATCTGGGGCCGTAAGAAGAGAGGATCCTGCTCCATACGTGACGGATGCCCATGTTCTTGCAGGCAAGCCTTGTCATCTGTCCCGCGCAGAGCTTTGCCATACCGTAGGGGGTTTCGGGATCAGTTGGCGTGGTATCGGTGAGAGTCTCATCGGTCCTGCCGTATTCAGCCTGACTCCCGGCACCGACGAATACCTTGCAGCCGCATCTTGATGCCATCTCCACGGCATCCAGAGCATAGGATATGTTATCCACCTGAGGACGAAGCTTTCCCCGCTCCGCATCTCCGTTGGTAGCGGCCCACGCCAGATGGACCAGGGCGTCGTATCCTGTATTATCCGTGAAATCCTTCATATCCTCAAGGCCGCATTCACGTATGGTCACAAGCTCGTGACGGGTTATGCGCTCCGCCTTCTTAGAGCCCGGATGGACCAAAGCCAGTACTCTCGTACCCTCCTGTATGCATCTGTCTACCAGGGCCGTTCCCAGGGAGGAAGTGGCTCCCGTGATGATCATGCTATTGATATTAGGATTATCATTGGCCATGTCTTTGTTATCCGTGGGTTGTGTGTGCATATCCTTATATCCGTTTCTTTTTACGTTGTCATCACCATACACTATTCTAAACTGACCTTGGCTGCGACCTCAGCCGTAAACTCCTGCCGCGACCAAAGTCGCAGCCTTTTCCGTAAACGTCGATTAGTCGTCTCCGGGCTCCAGCAGCTTACCCAGGTTAAATGCTATGTTCACGTCGCACTCGCCGCTTATGCCGTCCATGCTGCCCTTACTTGTGAACTGCCAGATCCTGAAATCATAAGGGAAGTAGGGAGTGAAATCATTCTCCGCAACGTAGTCTGCGAACCATTTTTCCGTGTCATCGAGTTTCATGGGATCCAGCATCAGCATAAAGGTCTTGCCGTTGCCGTATATTATGGCCTTCTTTCCGTTCTTATTAAGCTCGTCTATAAAAGCCAGCACATTGGCTGTATATTCCTCGGAGGTGAGGTGCAGGGTCCTTGGCTCGGTCTCATAGTCCTCAATCTTCTCCACATCGATGGCTATGGGCAGATCCATCTCGTAATCGGCAGTCCACTCCAGAACGGAACGGGCCTCCTCACGGGCTTCCTCCGGGGTTATTGCCTGAGTTACGAAATACACACCCACGTGATCCGCAACCGTGTTTGCGCCGATCATATTTGCGGAGATCTGCTCATCGGGAACCAGCTTGCCGCTTCCGTATCCCCTGATGCCGGCTCTTACATAGATGAAATCGGGCTTGCGCTCGGCTGCTGCCATGGTCTCCCAGTCTATGACACCATTGTGCTGGGATACGTCGATACCGTAGCTTATGATCTCATCCTCGTCGTCGTACACCAAAAGTCCGTTGTCATCCAGTGACATCTTGCTGTCATCCAGTCCATTGGCCTTCAGACTGTGATCTATATCGATAAAGTGGAATATCCCCTCGTCCGCCAGCACGAACTGGGTGGGGAAAAGAGCCTTTAAGGTAGTGATAAAGCTCTTGCCCTGCTCGGCATAGGACCTTAAGGTGGCGAGGGTCTCGTTGCTTGATATCTCCTGATCTACCAGATCCTGCATCTGCTCCTCATGCAGCTCAGCCTGCTCCAAAGAGACCTGCAGATCGGTATTGGCTGTGGAGAGCTTTGTGACATCCTGCTCCAGCTTCATGACTCTGAAGAATAAAACAAGGCACAAAACAAGAAGGGATATGTTAAGGATAAACAGAATCTTTATCATCCTTACAAGTCCCTTCGCCCGTTTGGATCCTTTGGGTCTCGGCTTCAATTCCTCTGTATTGTCAGTATTGTCAATATTGTTATTGTTGTTATTATCCATCAGCTCTGTCATGCGCTCCGGAGATCCTATATGGGATGATATAGGATAAGGCGCGCCGTCCGGCATATCTTGTGGCCGAACATTATGATTCTACCATAAATAGTGTCTGCTCCTGTTAATAAAATATGAACAAAATATTACCGCAAGATGAACGACGCAGATCCGGTGACCAATTTGGGGTTAAATATATGGGAAAATAATTGAGAAGACCTGGCCGGATCATTGGCGTAATGTCCTCTCTGTGATATGATGATCATAGTCAGGCAAAGAAGGTAGGTGAACATATGCCAAGTATAAAACCTGTTTCAGCATTAAAGAATTACACAAGCATCGTAAATGAGGTATCATACGGTAACAGGGTTTATTTTACCAAAAACGGACATGGACAGTGTGCCTTAGTGGATATAGAGGAACTTGACGAGCTTGATAAACAGAAAGCCTTGTTACAGCTCATGACCAAACTGGCTGAAGCAAAGACATCCGTGAGGGATGAGGGCACTGTTTCCGCAGATGACCTTGAGAAGGAACTTGGGCTGTAGATCATGAAATACAAACTGGAGTATTCACAGATCGTCCGCAGGAAGCTGAAATCCCTGAAATATTACCTGACGGAGCAATACGGAGCGGGCCTTGCCACAGAGGTCATAAAGAGGATAACAGACCGGGCCAGGCAGCTTCAGGATGATCCGGGCCTGGGAGTGGATATATCCGCAAAATATGAGATAGATACGGATTTTAAGACTCTCTTCGTATGTCATAACCATTTGTTTTACTACATAGAAGGGGACAGGGTGATCGTGGCCGAGATGTTCGGAGAAAAAGAGGATTATATGTACCGGCTCTTCGGCATATCGGGACGGACCAGAGAGTCTATAGAATATTGGGGCGAATGATCGAACCCGGGTGACAAAAAGGAAGGACAACAGATCATGAAAGTAGTATTACTTGCAGGAGGAAAGGGCACCAGGATATCGGAGGAGTCGGTATACAGGCCCAAGCCCATGGTGGAGATCGGCGGCAAACCGATACTGTGGCATATTATGAAGGAGTATTCCCACTACGGATATAAGGACTTCATCATATGCGCCGGATATAAGCAGGAGTATATAAAGCAATGGTTCAACGACTATTTCATACAGAGCTCGGACGTGACCTTTGATTACACGGGAGGGAGCCTTGTGACCAATATCCTGGAGCCTCCCTGCGAGAAGTGGAAGGTGACGGTTGTGGATACGGGCCTTGAGACCATGACGGGAGGCCGCGTCAAGAGAATACAGAAGTATGTGGGTGATGAAGACTTCATGCTTACCTACGGAGACGGGGTCTGCGATGTGGACATATCAAAGCTTGTGGAGTTCCATAAGGAGCACGGCAGGATCGCAACTCTGACAGCGGTGCTGCAGGGTCAGGACAAGGGCGTACTGGATATAGATGAGAATAATTCCGTAAAATCCTTCAGAGAGAAGAGAGTTAGTGACGGAACCCCCATAAATGCAGGATATATGGTATTCAAGCCGGAGGTCTTTGACCTGATAGAAGGGGACGATACCATCCTGGAGAGAGAGCCTCTGGAGAAGCTGGCTGAGAGGGGAGAGCTAATGAGCTATACCCACAACGGCTACTGGCAGTGCATGGACAGCATCAGAGAGAAGGTCATGTTGGAGAAGCTGGTGCTTAGCGGGCAGGCACCCTGGGTGAAGTGGTGAACAGGTATAAAGAGCAGCCTTGGGCGATGCAATATCGGTGCCGGGATAGAGATCATAGCATAAATAATTGATACGGTGCACCGGACACACAGTTATACCTGCCGAATGCAGGATGGCATCGTGGGGGCATATATGATCGTGGCATATATGTCAAAGTTGAGATAAGAGGCAGAAAAAAGAGATAGAAATACGAGAATAAGAACAAGGAACGACAGACAAAATGAAGACTAGACTTGCGGATTACGTAGCGGATTTTCTGACAGAACACGGAGTGACCGATGTATTCAGCGTAGTGGGCGGAGGTGCCATGCACCTAAACGATGCCTTAGGGCACAAGGAAGGCCTGAAGGTCACATACAACCATCATGAGCAGGCCTGCGCCATCGCAGCGGAAGCATATGCCAGGATAGATAACAGGATAGCTGCCGTATGTGTCACAACAGGCCCCGGAGGGACCAACGCCCTGACAGGAGTGGTGGGAGGATGGCTTGACTCCATACCCATGTTCATCATAAGCGGACAGGTAAGATATGATACCACCGCAAGGTATGCCCTGAAGGAAGCGGGAGCAAAGGTGCGTGCAATGGGGGATCAGGAATATGACATAGTAAAGTCAGTAGAGCCCATGACCAAATATGCCACCATGATCGAGGACCCCAAGGACATAAGATATGCCCTGGAAAAGGGTTGGCACCTGGCAACCACAGGCAGGCCCGGTCCTGTCTGGATAGACATACCCGTTAATTATCAGGGAGGCTATATCGAAACGGATGAGCTAAAAGGCTATGATCCTGCAGAGGATGATAAAAACCTGCCGCCGAAGACGGATCTTTCCGTTGCACTGACTGTAGCAGAGAAGATAAAGAAGGCAAAACGTCCTGTATTTCATGCAGGCTACGGCATCAGGCTGTCGGGAGGCTACGAGGACTTCAGAAGGGTGGCAAAAAAGCTCAACATCCCCATCGTTACCTATTGGAATGCCGTGGATCTCATAGAGGACGATGATCCCCTCTATTGCGGCAGAGCAGGGAACATGGGAGACAGACCCGGCAACTTCGCCATACAGAATGCGGATCTCATACTTGCCATCGGCACCAGGATATCCATACGTCAGGTGGGATACAACTGGAAGACCTGGGCAAGAGCCGCAGAGGTCATCATGGTGGATATAGACGAGGGTGAGATGAAAAAGCCCACTCTCCATGTGGATATGCCCATATGGGCGGATGCAAAGGACTTCCTTGAGACCCTTGATACAGCCTGTGATCAGCTGTCGGGCGGAGTAAAGGAAGCAAGGCTTTTTACGGATGAAGCATGGCTTGATACCTGCCGTAACTGGAAGAGGGACTATCCGGTGGTAGGAGAGGAGCAGTGGAAGGAGAGCGGAAAAGGAGCCAATGTGTATGCCTTTATCCGATACATGAGCAGCTGTCTGCCAAAGAACAGCCTCACTGCCGTATCCAACGGCGCCTGCTGCGTTGTGGGCAACCAGGCTTATGTGATACAGGAGGGCAGCCGCATGGCCAATAACAGCGCCATTGCATCCATGGGATATGGCCTCCCTGCAGCCATAGGAACCTGTATCGGAGGAGGAAGAAGGGAAACCATCTGCTTAGAGGGCGACGGCTCCATAATGATGAACCTGCAGGAGCTTATGACGGTCATCACCAACAAACTGCCCATCAAGATCTTCCTGATCAATAACGACGGCTACCACTCCATCAGGATAACCCAGACCAACCTGTTTAATAAAAACTTCGTAGGCATAGGACCCCAGTCGAAGGACCTTTCCTTCCCTGAGTTCAAGAAGATCGCCGAGGCCTTCGGATACAGATATTACTGCGCAAAGAGTAATGAGGAGATGAAGAAGGTGGTGGATGAGGTGCTCTCCCTTGAGGGTCCTGTCTTCACCGAGATCTTTACCGATACGGAGCAGGTATGGCAGCCAAAGAGCAGCACCAAGCGCCTGGAGGACGGCACCCTGGTGAGCCCGCCCCTGGAGGACCTTGCACCCTTCCTGCCAAGGGAAGAGCTTGAGAGGAATATGTTTATACCGCTAATAGATTAGAATGAATTCTATGATACGTGCATTAGGTGATATGTGTTGCTCGTTCACCGCCAACACTCGTCCGAACTAACTGCCACAACACACTAGGATTCTGCTAAAACACTCGATAAATCTCGTGTTTCTTAACGCATAATCCAAGTGTTTATGGGCAGTGCAAAATGAGCCTGTGGCTCATTTTGAGCTCCGCATAGGCGCGCTATGCGTGCCTGGAGCCGGGGCGTACATGATTGCAACCACATTTAGCAAAGATACTAAATATAAGGTGTATAGAACGGCTCCATATTCGCTCGCAACATACATCACCTCATGCTAGATTTACACAGAAAGGACATAAATCACACTATGCGTAAGATATACCTTCTTGACTGCACGCTAAGAGACGGCGGTTATATAAATGACTGGAGATTCGGAGAGGAAGCCATAAAGGGCATAGGAAGGAAGCTGGCTCAAACCGGGATAGAGATATTTGAGGTGGGCTTCATAAAGGGAGATACCTATGATCCCGACAGGGCCGTATTTCCTGACGTGGACTCCTTCAAGGGAGTTATAGAGCCCAAGGATCCCAAGATGAAATACGTTGGCATGCTGGATATGAGCGCTCCCATCCCCATGGATCGCATACCTCCCTGCGACGGCAGCTCCATAGACGGCATCAGGGTCATATTTAAGAAGGATAAGATAGATCAGGCATATGAGTACTGCAAGAAGATACAGGAGCTGGGATATTTCATATCCGTAAACTTCGTAGGCAGCGATCTCTATACGGACAAGGAATTCATCGAGGGCATAGAGAAGTTCAATACTCTGGATCCCTTCGCTGTATCCATAGTGGACAGCTTCGGACTCATAAAGAGGAAGCAGTTCTTAAGGCTGGTATATCTGGCAGACAACAACCTTAAGAAGGGCATAACTCTGGCATATCATGCACATAACAACCTCCAGCAGGCCTTCGGAAACGCAGAGGCACTGGTGGAGCTCAACTTGAAGCGGGATCTCGTCATAGACGCCTGTGTCTTTGGTATGGGAAGAGGAGCAGGCAACCTGAACCTGGAGCTTTTTGCGGAGTACATGAACGAGAATTTCGGTACCTCATACAAGATAGAGCCCATGCTTGAGATCATGGATGAGTACTTAAGTGAGATCTACAAGAATAAATTCTGGGGGTACTCCATACCTTTGTATCTGTCGGCAACCACAGGCTGCCACCCTAATTATGCCATATATCTGGCGGAAAAGGATTCTCTTACGGTCAAGGCCTTCAATGAGCTTTTGCAGAGCATACCCAAGGAGGACAAGGCACTGTTCTCTAAGGATAAGGCAGAGAAATATTACAGAGACTACCTTGAGACCTTTATAGACGACAAGGACACGGTTAAGAGGATATCGGAGGAACTTCAGGGAAAGAAGATCCTGGTGCTGGCTCCCGGCAGATCTCTTGCCACATACAGAGATAAGGTAAAGGAGAAGGCCGATGACAGGGACACTGTAGTTATGGCGGCGAATTTCCCTGCAGAGGAGTTTCATCCCGATTATATCTTCAGCAGCAACATGAGGAGATTCGGCAGGATACAGGGCAAGACAGATGCAAAGTGCATCGTCACCTCCAACATGACTGACTGCACTCAGAAGGACTACGTGGTGAATTTTTCCAGCTACTCCTGCAAGGACGGAAACATAATCGACAATTCCGTGCTGATGCTCCTAAAGCTTCTTGCCGCTGCTGGAGTTAAGGAAGTCAGTATAGCCGGGATGGACGGGTATTCCAAGAAGGATCCCGCGGTATATTACGACAGCCGGCTCTTCTTTGATTTTACAAATGAGGCAGAGATCAGGAATGAGAAGATCTCCGAGGAATTAAAGGATATCAAAAAGCATATGAATCTGAACTTCGTAACACCTACCAATTATGAGATCTAAGATGAGTATAAAGGACCTGTATAAAAGATATCAGGCATTCATACTTGTTACGGCATCCAACCTGGTGATACTTGCAGGGATACTCATATTCTTCAGACCCAGCTTCGATGCGGACTGCGATTATCTCATGCAGGTGCTGCTCTATGGTAAATGGGAGATGGGCATAAGCCTTAACAGGTTAGTATTCTCCAATGCTATCCTTGGCAGGATCTTAAACTTTGCAGTATCAAAGGCAACGGCACTGCCCTGGTATGCCATCTTTCACTATGTCTGTGCCTTCGGGGCCATATCCCTTACGGGACTTACCATAACCCACAGGAGCGATATATATGCAGGCTGGCTCGTGTCCCTTCCTGTTATGGCTTTTCTGGGATTTGAATGCTACGGAAGTCCGGTATATGTGAAGACCGCGGCAGTTCTTATCTTCTCGGCATGTCTTGCCATAGTCACACAGATGACAAAGGAGAGATGCGATATCAGATATCTCGTCACAGGGGCAGTTTTCATAGCGGTGGCGGGGCTTATCACCAAACATTCCCTGATATACTATGGAGCCACGGCAGCGGTATCTGTCATCGTATACATACTTTATAAGAGAAAGACTCTGGTCCCAAAGTCGGTTATCGTCGTGGTCGTCGTCCTGGCTTTATCATCCATACCCGTATTTGCTGAGAATGCATATGACGATCATCTCTACAAGGATGAGCTGATGTACCTCACCACCTCCATGTACAGGGATGATTTCGAAAAGATAGTGACCTTCGGTTCGGAGGATTTTGATTACAAGAACGAGATGCTGGTATATGTCACCGAGGCGCTATACAGCCGAGGAGTCCTGGTGCCGGAGATGGCATATATGTATGACAGGCTTAAGGAGATCACGGCAGTGAGACTGGAACTTAACGTAGAAGAGATAGCAAACTTCTTTGCCATAGGCCTGGGAGAGGCCCTTTCCATAGAGACGGTGTGCATAGCACTTTTCTACGTCTTCATCCTTTTCAGGCAGAAGAGGAGGGGACGAAAGCTTCTGACTCCGGCATCTGCTCTGACATATGTGGTTTTGCTTTTTATATTGCGGCTTAACTATGCAGCGGGATATCCCTGGATGTTCACCATACTCCTGCTGCCGCCTCTTCTCATATTGCTTTTTGGAGCAGAGGGCATATCCGGGGAGCACAGGAGAGAGTATGCGGCCTATGCCGTGGCGGTGGGAGTGCTGCTTATCATGCATTATTCGGGAGTCTTATCTACCGAGGTAAATACAGAGAGAGGAGCCTTTATGCATTATGGCGGATGAGCGGTATCATTTCCGGGCGCTGCCCATAACGATGCTTGGCATCGCAACCGCATATTGTGTACTCTGGGAAGCCATGGCCTTCTCCTGCTTCTATTCTGATTTTTGCTTCAACGGCTATATGATAGCCCTTTCCCATGCAGCAAGATGGACCATATGGATCTATGCCATAGCGGAGGTTTTCAGGACCAAAGATAAAAAGCGGGCTGCGGTATATGTGCTGATCATGCTGCTGTTCTCCCTTACGAGCTTTGATTCCCTTGGTATGATGGGAGCCATGATAGTGGCGTTTGCAGGACGCCCTGTAAAGAAGCTCCTGCCCTGCTGGTTCATACCACAGATACTGGTGCTCATAGCATCCTGGGCCGGAACCCTTCTGGGACTGGTGCCTTATGAGGTCAGAAGTACCGGCGGGAGGAACCTTGGGACCACATGGAATACAGACGGATCCGCCTTCTGGCTCTTTGCGTATATCGCCTTTGTGATCTACAGGAGAGGGAAGATAAAGCTCTACGAGTATCCCATCACGGGATTCATCGCCTATTACCTCTATACGGTATATAAAGCAAGGAACAATATGATCTGCTTCCTGATGCTCTTTGTGCTCTGCATCTGCTATACCCTCTATGAGGATTATCTCGGAGAGGGCAAGATCAAGGAAGTACTCGGAAAGATATTTGCCATATTCAGGAAGTTTGTCTTTGATTATGTGTTCATATACGGGGCGGCACTGACAGGCATCCTCCTCCTTAATGAGGAGCGTCTGATTCGCCTTGCGGAAAGGTACGGCACGATACTTATCACGTTTCGTGACAGAGTCACCATGACTAATGTGGCCCTTAAAGCCAACCCCATCACAGTCTTCGGACAGAAGATCCTTGATGAGAATGCCAAAACAGAAAGCACCGATTATTTCTTTGTTGACATGGGATATGTCAGACTCCTCATCATGGGAGGCATCATAGCCTTTATCGTCATAATGATCATGACGATCTATATCCAGAAGAAGGCCGCCAAGTATGCATACTGGGCTATCTACATATCCATGATAGTCCTGGCCTGGTACTTCGTCATAGATTATCACTATGTCCA
>CAMOIV010000076.1 GCA_946616305.1 uncultured Lachnospiraceae bacterium
GTTGCATTGCTGTTCAGTTTTCAAGGTGCTTTTACGCCTTGTCAGCGTAATTAATCGCCCCCGCTTGATGCGACGGCAAGTGATATCTTATCATTCTGATTATGAGAAGTCAATAAAAAATAATCAGTCTGGAATAATTATTTTACAAATATGAAATAATTGATGAAGGTCATCAAAAGATTGTGATTATAAATATAGCCAAGGATCGGATTTGAACTGACTGCCCTGTAAAAATCGGGGGCTTTGCTTTCTCCCACAAACAGTGCCATCACCAGAAGCACCGTCCATATGAGGATCACTCCTCCGACTACACCGACTACGCTCCCAAGGATCCTGTTCACACTCCCTATGATCGGCACGTCCCCTATGAGACTCACGAGTTTCAGGGCCACCTTGATCAGAAACTTTAATATGAAGAAAGCTGCAGCAAATGCCAGGATATCTATAATTATGTCCAGCAGTGCAAAATGTCTGGCATCATTTACCACATCAGCTTTTAATATGGAATAGACTACGGACAATACCATCACCGAAAGGAAAAGGGTTATAACAGGTATGAGGGTGCGGATAAGACCTGCCCTTCTGCCGGAGAAGAAACAGATCAGTAAGACTCCCGCCATTATGATCAGATAGATATTGTCTCCCATATCATCACCTTACAAGTCGTATAAGCTTGACAGTCTCGCGGTTGACAAGTATGTATTTCCTGGGATCGTCCGTGGTCCCCACTAACAGCGTGGTGTCATCAAAGGCTCCATCATATTTAACCTTCCCCTTCATATCATATATGAGGAGATGGGTATCGCTGTATATGGCAAGTCTGTCTTTGCTCACCTGTACATCTATATATTCCATATCGAAGGGAATGGTCATGAGCTCCTCGCCTGACAGATTGATGACCGATGCGACGTATCCGCCTTCGATCGGATTCTCCCTCACCAGGATTATCCTGTTTTCCGAATAGTAAACGCCTTTGACATGGGTATCAAATTTGTATTCAAAGGACTTTTCCGGCTTTTCGCTGCCGGAGAAGATGGCCAGCACATCCGAGCCTATGGCAAAGGCCGTACTGTCATTAAGGAACTTTACCCTGGGAATAAGAGTGCCCTCGAAATCATAACCGCTCATGTAATGATCACTCTCATTGGCTCCCACGTCACCGAAGTTATAAAATGCCACTGAGCTTCGAAGATTCTCACCCTCTACTCTTACATAACCCACAGCCAGAAGATATCCTGAAGGAGACAGAGAAACGCTCATGGGATATCCGCTTTCTGCCATAGAGCACTTAATGGAGGCAAGCTCATCTCCTCCTTTATCGTACAGCTTTATCCATGAGGTTCCAAGGTCCTCCAGCACCGCTGCCACTACGCCCTGTTTTGAAACACAGAAGCCCAGTATGGGAAGCTTGGTGGATATCCTGTGCATATCTTCAGCGGAAGAGGCCACATAGATCTCTGTTCCCTGTTCATCGGCAAGTGCGACATAATTATCGCAGGTTACGGCTTTAGGATCCTGCATCTCATAGGTTATGTTCCACAGAGCCTTGCCATCACCCTCGAAAGCCTCGGCTCCGTCTCTTGAGAGCTTAAGGATGTGTCCGTTATATGCCATGTATTCGGAGGTATCGGAATCCTGACGCATTTCCTTGGAAAGAATGTCATAATCCGTGAATGTGATATTCTGGTACATACGATGCAATAACCAGATAATAAAGATCAGGATCGCGACCAATGCCGCGACCCTGAGTACTTTTAAGATCCTGTGACGGAGTATCTGGCTGTCTGCAGACGCTCCCGTTGAACCATCGTTCTTGATCAGTTTAAATCTAGGCATGCACGGATTATAACATCTTCTTTATCTGATTGTAAATTCCGTTGCCGTCCAGTTCGTATTTCTCAAGCAGTGCTGCCCATGATCCGGATTCACCGAATACATCCTGCATTCCCAGCTTATGAACCTCTGCGGGATGCTTTTCGGCTGTAAGCTCGGCAACTGCAGATCCGAGTCCGCCTATGACCGTTGCTTCCTCAACCGTAAAGATCTTGCCTGTTTCGCTGGCAGCCTTAAGGATGATATCCTCATCAAGAGGCTTGATGGTATGTATATTGATCACTCTGACTGAGACGCCGTCCTGTTCCAGCATCTTCGCTGCCTCCAGGGAATAGTTGACCTCAACGCCGCAGGCTACGATGGTGATATCCTTTCCATCCTTAAGCTGGATGCCCTTTCCAAGCTCGAATTTGTAATCCGGATTATCGTTGATGACCGGAGATGCTGCTCTGCTGGTCCTCATATAGAAGGGGCCCTGCATATCAAGCGCCGCCTTAACCGCTGCCTTGGTCTCAACATCATCGGAAGGACATACAACAGTCATGCCGGGTATGGTCCTCATAAGAGCAAGGTCCTCAAAGCACTGATGTGATGCACCGTCCTCACCTACAGTGATACCTGCGTGAGTGGCACCTATCTTAACGTTGAGATGAGGATATCCTATGGAATTCCTCACCTGCTCGAAATTTCTGCCTGATGCGAACATGGCAAAGGAGCTTATGAACGGAATCTTGCCACAGGTTGCAAGTCCTGCCGCTATACCGGTCATATTAGCCTCAGCTATACCGCAGTCTATATGTCTTTGAGGGAACTTCTTCCGGAAGATGCCTGTCTTTGTTGCATTGGCAAGATCCGCATCCAGAACCACAAGATCGGGATACTGATCTCCCAGCTCAGCGAGAGCTTCTCCATAGCTTTGTCTTGTTGCGACCTTTTTTACTTCTTCACTCATTTCAGCCCCTCCTCTATCTTGTCGAGATCAGCCATTGCGACTTCGTACTGTTCGTCATTGGGTGCAGTCCCATGCCAGCTGACATTATTCTCCATAAAGGAAACTCCCTTTCCTTTAACTGTCTTGGCAACTATGCAGGTGGGCTTGCCCTTAACGGTACGAGCCTCATCAAAAGCCTTTTCGATCTGATCGAAATCATTACCGTCTATATTGATGACATGGAAGTTGAATGCCTCAAACTTTTTATCTATGGGGTAGGGAGAGCAGACCTCCTCGATGGTTCCGTCGATCTGGAGGTTATTGTTATCAACTATCAGACAGAGATTATCAAGCTTCTTTGCTCCTGCAAACATGGCTGCTTCCCAGATCTGACCCTCCTGGATCTCGCCATCGCCGCAAAGGCAGTAAACCCTGTAGGACTTGCCGTCAAGCTTTGCGGCAAGAGCCATTCCGTCTGCAGCTGAGAGTCCCTGTCCTAATGATCCCGAAGACATGTCTATGCCGTCTATATCATTCATGTTGGGATGTCCCTGCAGCTTGGAGCCAAGCTTCCTCAACGTCGTAAGATCCTCTACCGGAAAATATCCTCTGTTGGCCATAGCGGAATAAAGACCCGGTGCTGTATGCCCCTTGGAAAGAACGAATCTGTCCCTGTCAGGATCCTTGGGATTCTTGGGATCGATGTTCATCTCCTTGAAATAAAGATAGGTAAAAATGTCTGCAGCCGACAAAGAGCCTCCGGGATGTCCGGCCTTTGCTGCATGCACAGCCGTAACGATACCCTTCCGCACACCGACTGCTATTTTCTGAAGTTCCAGTTTGTCCATATGTTCCTCCTGATATATTTATATTTCCAAAACCTTCATCTACTGACCGTAATAAGCATTCTCACCATGCTTCCTGTAATAATGCTTATCCATAAGATGCTGAGGTGTGGGCTCCACATCGGGCTTTATCTGCTCAGTCTGTGATGCCATCTTGGCCACCACTTCCAGTACCACCGATGCATGAACGGCATCCTCGGCATCCTTGCCCCAGGAGAAGGGTCCGTGATTCTTGCAGAGTACCGCCTGTATGGCATTATGATCCTTGTCCTTGAAATAGTCTGCTATGAGTACCCCGGTATTCTTCTCGTAGCCCTCATCCATCTCCTCCTTGGTAAGGACTCTCAGGCAGGGAACGCTTCCGTAGAAATAGTCCGCATGAGTCGTTCCGTAGCAGGGTATCTCTCTCCCGGCCTGAGCCCAGCTTGTGGCCCACTGGCTGTGAGTATGCACGATCCCGCCGATATCATCAAAGCTGCTGTACAGTACCGCGTGCGTTGCCGTATCGGATGAGGGATTGAGTCTGCCCTCTACCTTATTGCCGTCAAAATCCACTACTACCATGTCATCGGGTGTAAGGTCCTCGTAAGGCACCCCTGAGGGTTTAATGACGAAAAGCTTTTTCTCCCTGTCCACGCCGCTGACATTACCCCATGTAAATGTGACCAGACCGTATTTGGGCAGAAGCATATTCGCTTCATAAACTTCTTTTTTTAATTCTTCAAGCATTTTATTCCTCCATTACTTTATCAGGAATTTGTACTCGGTCTTTGTGTCATACTTCTGTCCCGCATCAAAGATGGGCTTCTCAAAGCCGGGCTGATTGATCGCATCGGGAGCATACTGTGACTCAAGGCAGAAAGCCTGTCTCTTGTCATATTTAACCCCGCCCTTTCCTGTCTGAGGTGATATGAGGTTTCCGGCATAGAACTGTATGCAGGGAAGATCCGTATATACTTCCAGAGCGATACCGGACCTTGCGCACTTTACTTCCGCAACCTTTGAATAATCACCTGTGAGATGATCCAGCACGAAGTTGTGATCGTAGCCGCCAACCAGTTTAAGCTGCTCAAGATCATCATCTATGTTCTGTCCGACCTTTCTGAACTCGGTAAAATCAAATACCGTGCCGGCAACCTTTGTTATCTCTCCGGTAGGGATAGCTCCCTCTGCAACGGGTGTATACTGATGTGAATAGAGCTTCAGCTCATGATCGGTAATGGAGCTGGAGAGATCTCCGCTGAGATTAAAGTATGAATGGTTCGTGCAGTTGATCAGAGTCTTCTTGTCAGGTGTTCCCTCATAGCGGATCACAAGACTGTTGTCGTCTGTCAGAGTATAGGTCACCGTCATGGGAAGCTTGCCGGGGAATCCGCCGTCTCCGTCGGGACTCTCGTACTTGAATATCACGGAATTTCCTTCCTGTACTCCGTCCCAGTGAACCTTATGGAAGCCTGTATCTCCATCCGTATGAAGGTTGTTCTTTCCGTCATTTACGGAAAGCTTGTACTCCTTTCCGTCCAGGGTGAATCTGGCGTCGTTGATCCTGTTTGCCATCCTTCCGATGCAGGCGCCGAAGAAGCAGTTATTCACCTTGTATTCCTCCGGTGTGTCAAAGCCCATTACTACATCCAGCAGATTGCCGTCTTTGTCCGGCACCAGGATGCTCATGATGTTGGCTCCGAAATCCGTGGCTCTGACCGTCATGCCGTTTTTGTTCTTCAGTTCAAATACCTTGTACTCCATTGCTATACCTCCTTAAGATATATAAATTGAAATCTGCTACAATTCAAATCTTCCGTCAAGTGCCCGAAGCAGAGTGATCTCATCCGTATTCTCAAGATATCCGCCTACGGGTACGCCGCTGGCGATCCTGGTCACCTTAATGCCAAGGGGCTTTATCAGCTTGCTAAGATACATGGCTGTGGCTTCTCCCTCAACAGATGAGTTCATGGCTATGATAACTTCGGATATCCCATCCCCGTTCGCGTCAAGCCTTGCCAAAAGCTCCTTTATCCTTATGTCATTCGGCCCTATGCCAAGCATGGGTGACATTGCTCCCTGCAGTACATGATATACTCCGGTATACCTGCCGGTCTTTTCGTATGCCTGCATATCACGTGTATCCTCCACCACCATTATCACGCTGTGGTCTCTGTTCTCATCGCTGCATACAGGACACATATCCGAATCCGTAAGGGTGAAGCATTCCCGGCAGAAGTGGACATTTTCACGGGCATCCGTTATGGCTTCCGTCAGGGAGCGGACCCTTTCCTTGGGCATCCTTATAAGATGATCCGCCAGTCTTCCTGCTGATTTTTCGCCTATACCGGGGAGTGCTGCAAGCTCCGATACCAGGCGGTTCATTTTCCCGGAATATAATTTCATATCATATCAGACCGCCGAGACCGCCTGTGAGACTGCCCATGGCTTCGGCTGATGCGTCATCCGCTTGCTTAAGGGCTTCATTGGTAGCTGCTATGATCATATCCTGAAGCATCTCCACATCTTCGGGATCGCAGGCATCCTTTGATATGGTGACCTTTGTTACCTCCTTCTTGCCGGAGACAGTCACCTCTACCGCTCCTCCTCCTGCTGCTGCTGTGTACTCCTTGCTCTCAAGCTCTTCCTGCTTCTCAGCCATCTGCCTCTGCATACGCTGAGCCTGCTTCATGAGATTGTTCATGTTTCCCGGCATACCGCCTCCGGGGAAGCCTCCTCTTCTTGCCATATCAATCCTCTCCTATCTCTTCAGAAATCTCTATATCGTAATTTATAAAACTCTCCAGATCGGGATACTGCGTATCCGGGTCCTCTCCCTTTGCGGGTCCGATTATGGTGTAATCGATCTTCTTTTTTATTTCTCTCTCGAATATGCTGTCGATCTCCGCCCTGTTATCATCCGTCATAAGCATGCCTGATGACACCTCGTCGCTGCATACTATAACCAGCCTGTCCCCATCAAGGGAGGGCTTGGCACCGGACAGTACACCCTTGATCCCGGCTTTGGCATCTCTTACTATCCTGCCCCAGTTGTCGCATACCATCTTAACATCCTCAGGCAGAGCCTTGGGCAGAGGGACCTTTTTTCTTTGTATGTCCCCTCCGGCATTACCGGTATCCTTTACCTTGACCCCATCTCTTTCAAGCCTGTCTATCTTTCTTTCCAATATAGCCAGCCTCTGCTTGAGAGCCAGAGGATCATCCTGCATCTCGGGCTTCATGAGCCTTATGATAGCTATCTCAGTCATCACCTTTTTCTGTGAGGAGTATCTCATATCCCCTGACAGTTCGGAAAAGATGTATATCGAGCGCATGATGGTATCGGTATCGATCTTCTTAACCTGCTGCTTCATCTGATCGTAATTGTCAGACGATACGCCGAGTATATCCGCGATATCCGCATCTGTGGATCCTTCCGTGGATATCAGCAGCAGATTCCTGAGATACGCGATAAAATCTATGACAAAGGCCCTTATATCCCGGCCCTTCATCACAGTATCATCCAGAAGTCTTATGGCCTTGTTGAGATCGGCATCGATCACGCAGTCCACCATCTCGGAGAACACCGATATATCCACAGCTCCCAGGATCTCTATGGTCTTGTCATAGGTCAGACGATCCCCAAAGCTGAAAGCCATGCACTGGTCCAGAAGAGACAAGGCGTCTCTCATGGAGCCGTCAGCCTGTCTTGCTATGAATCCAAGAGCCTTGTCGTCCGCGTCCGCTCCTTCTCTGTCCAGTATCACCCTCATCCTGTCTGTCAGAGTTTTAACGCTCATACGATGGAAATCGTATCTCTGGCATCTGGACAATATGGTGGCCGGCAGCTTGCCGGGCTCCGTTGTGGCAAGTATGAAAAGCGCATACTCGGGAGGCTCTTCCAGAGTTTTAAGAAGAGCATTTGAGGCTCCCGGTGAGAGCATGTGAGCCTCATCTATGATATAGACCTTTTTCTTACCATTGGGCGGGCTGTATGATATCTCCTCGATTATGGTCCTGATGTTATCGACACCTGTGTTGGATGCTGCATCTATCTCGATAACATTCATATATGTACCGGAGGTGATCCCCCGGCATGTATCGCACTCATTACAGGGGCTGCCATCGGGAGCGGGATTCTCGCAATTCACAGCCCTGGCAAAGATCTTTGCCACGGTAGTCTTGCCCGTTCCTCTTGTACCTGTAAAAAGATAGGCGTGCCCTGCCCTGTTATCCCTTGACTGGTTGCCAAGTGCAGTGACAATGGCTTCCTGCCCCACAACATCCGAAAAAACCCTGGGTCTGTATTTTCTGTAAAGTGACTGATAACTCATCCTTTATTGCTCAGTCTCCGAAGGAAATCCCCAGCATCTTGGCTTCCTTGATTATGGCTGCATCCGGATCCAGCATCTTGAGCTTGCCGGCAACCTCCTCCAGGGGTACCTTCACTATCTCTCTGTTCTTGTAACCTACCATATATCCGTACTCGCCCTTTAATATGAGCTTTCCTGCTTCGGCTCCGAGTCTTGATGCGAATACTCTGTCATAAGGTGAAGGCGATCCGCCTCTTTGCATATGTCCGGGAACGGTCACTCTGACTTCCTGGCCGGTCTTCTTGGTTATCTTATCTGCGATCTCATATGATACAGAAGGATATTTACTCTTTGCGATCTTCTCCTTAAGCTCCTTCTTGGAAAGCTTGGCATCTTCCTTGCTTATGGCTCCCTCGGCTACCGCTATGATAGTAAACCTGGCGCCCCTTTCCTTACGGATATTGATGGCCTCGATGACCTTGTCGAGGTCATAGGGTATCTCGGGCAGAAGGATGATGTCCGCGCCGCCTGCCATACCTGCATTGAGAGGGAGGAATCCAACCTTATGTCCCATTATCTCTATTATGAATACTCTACCGTGAGAATCGGCTGTTGTATGAATATAATCTATGGCCTGTGTTGCTATATCCACGGCGCTCTGGAATCCGAAGGTCATATCCGTGCCCCACAGATCATTGTCTATGGTCTTGGGAAGGGTAACGATATTGAGGCCCTCTTCTCTGAGCAGATTGGCTGTCTTATGTGTGCCGTTTCCGCCAAGTATCACCAGACAGTCCAGCTTTATCTTGTAATATGAATGCTTCATGGCTTCAACTTTATTGAGACCCTTTTCATCGGGCTCCCTTATGGTCTTGAAGGGAACTCTGGATGTCCCGAGTATCGTACCGCCCCTTGTGAGGATCCCCGTGAAATCGGAGATATCAAGCATCCTGTAGTTGCCGTATATAAGACCTTTGTATCCGTCAAGAAATCCGTACAGCTCTACCTGCTCTCCGGAATTGACTATGGACTTCACCACACCTCTCATAGCTGCATTAAGGGCCTGGCAGTCTCCTCCACTTGTCAATAATCCAATTCGCTTCATATACCTTCACCTCCGCACTTTATTATGGTCTTTTGTGTGAGCGCACACACGGATTATTATACTATATTTTCGAGATAAATCATAGAAAAGATAAGCGGAGCATCAAGCTCCGCTTATATCCTGTAAAGGCTTATTTTCTTCTGCGTTTTCCGGGCTTCCGTCATCCCAGTTGATCCTTCGCTCCTCCACCACTACGGGGCGATGGATGACTCTGGTATTGATGTTCAGGATGTATTCGCCCACAAGGCCTATAAATATCATCTGCATCGCTCCCATAAGGAATATCCCGATGACCATGGGAGCGGAACCTGCCGAGAAATCATACCAGTGTGTGAGCTTCATAATAAGATAGAATATTGCCACTAGTATGTCTACGCCTGCTATGACGAATCCCAGGATCGTGGCAAGCCGCAATCCCACCTTGGTATAGGAGGTAAAGCTCAGCATTGCCGCGTCATAAAGGGTATAGAAGTTGTTGTGCGTCTTGCCGGCCCTCCTTTGGGGCTGTTCGTATTCCACAAGCTTCAGATTGAAACCCTCTCCGTATTCGGCAACGATGCCGCGTATAAAGGGCTGTGAATCGTCCAACTCTCTCAACAGCCGTATAAAGCTTTTATCATAAAGTCCGAAGCCGGTGAAGTGCTCGATCATGTGCACCGAGGACATGCCCTTTATGAGCTTATAGTAGACGGACCTCAAGAAGTATACTATGCCGGATTCCCTGCTGGAGCTTTTTACCCCGCTTACTATCTTGTGACCCTTTTCCCATTCATGTACGAATACGGGAATGAGCTCCACCGGATCCTGAAAATCCGCGCATACCGGTATCACACAGTCTCCGTCAAGAGAACACATGCCATGGAAGGGAGAATTGAACTGGCCGAAATTGGTCACATTGAAAATGGCCTTCAGCTTTTTATTCTCCCGGCACAACTCCTCGATCTTATCCCTGGTACCGTCTGTTGAAGAATTATCTATAAAGCATATCTCATAATCGTATGCCGGCAGGTCTTTTTTGATCACATTCTCCACCGCTTCCGATATGGCTTCCACATTTTCAACCTCGTTGAAACATGGTATGAGAATACTTATCTTTTTCATATCATCCCAATCCTTTATCCGCTCCCGGATATGAACGGTCTGCTGCTTTTTTACAGATCCCGACATATATTACCCGGCAGCTGTTATTTAAAGTCCATAACCACAACTATGAGGATACGGCAGAAAGGTCGGAATATCAAGTGGCATCATCCTTTCAGGCCG
>CAMOIV010000077.1 GCA_946616305.1 uncultured Lachnospiraceae bacterium
ATCTGCTCCATAAGACCTGCATAAAGCATATGAGCGTTGTTATCATCAGGTGAACCCATGAAAAGCTCGATGGTCTTAGGATCATCCTTTGTTGCGCCGCTGTGCTGAACGATGTACTCACCGATCTTGGTACCTACACCCTTGTTATCGAATGTAGCATAGTATGAAACTGCGTCTGTGTTCATAAGGAGACGGTCATAAGCGATAACGGGAATGCCGGCATCCTTTGCCTGCTGCTCTACGTTTACAAGAGCATCAGAGTCGATAGCTGCGATAACAAGGCAGTTAGCGCCTGCAGCGATCATGTTCTCAATCTGAGAAACCTGAGCCTGTACATCATCCTCAGCATACTGAAGGTCAACCTCGTATCCGAGTGCCTCAAGCTGCTCCTTCATGTTTGCACCATCGTGCATCCATCTCTCGGATGACTGTGTAGGCATGGCAACTGCTACCTTCTTTCCTCCTGAAGCGGCAGGTGCTGCAGCTGTATCAGCAGCGGCATCGGCAGCAGGTGCTGCAGCTGTATCGGCAGCTGTATCAGCAGCGGCATCAGCAGCAGGAGCTGCGGTCTGTGCAGCGCTTCCACAACCGGCAAGAATGGCTGCAGCCATTGTTACGCTGAGCATTACACTCAAAATCTTCTTTTTCATAAAATATCCTCCATAAAAGATTTACTGTTCATCGGGTCTTCCCGACCTTACCAATATTACAGGATAGAGTCGGATATGTCAATTTGAAGTGGACATGTTGCATAAAAAAATCATACTATTTCGTAAAATCCCTACAACTATTGTCCAAATACCTGATGCAGCGGGTTCGCACCATATCATAGCCGTTATCCGCCGTATCGTCCTCGCTTTCCATGGTCTCTCCCTATACCTCGTCAGATCCGCCTTTATCCTCGCCCGGCTCTGTAGCATCATCTCCCACAGACCGGGTCTCAGAAGCGGTACTGTCCACTATATCCGTGGGCTCATCCTGTGCCGTCTCATCATCCGATGCCTCGTATACCACCTCTTCCTTCTCCAGAAGAGCCTTGACTCCCAGGATGAGGAGCGACAGCCCCGTCACCCCGAAAACCACCATGATGGCCAGCATCACGATCTTTGATGTGCCTTCTCTGGCCATAACATCCGGGAACAGTGAATAGACCAGATACAGCAGATATGCACCCACTCCCATCCTGATCACTACGGCCGCCTTTGATAACCCGTTGAACATCGTCTTCCTCCTTTGTTCCTAAATCCACTTAATATAATTATCGTGCTTGAGCAAGTGTATTTCACTCGTGATGCGGGGGCATTCTTCAGGAAGAATACCCAAACGCACACTCATAAAACAACTTGCTCTACGCACGGGTTTACACAGTGTAAGGCTCGCCGGGGCTCAGGGGTCGAAATCAAACTCCACCCTGCCTGCAAAGTCACCGCGTGCCGCCCTGTCTTCCTCTATCTCATCCTTTAATGCGGCAAGAGCCTCATATGACGGAGATTTGGCGTATACCACTTTTCTGTACACATCCTTGATCCTGGCTATGCCGGCATCGGTGGGCCCTATTATCTGCATCATGCCGCCCCCGTGATATCTGCTTTCTTCTTCCGGGGTTTTATCCGCATGTTCTCCGTCATTCTCCCCGGCATGCCCGGTCTCTTCCGCTCTCCTTCGCCCTATCTCGGCTATATGAGAGGCTGTCTCACCCGCCCTTATCTCATCCTTATCCTCTATGAGCATCTGCAGCATATGTCCGTATGGCGGATAGGATCCCAGCTGCCTGTAGGAGATCTCCTCCTCAAAGAACCGCCTGTAATCCTGCTTTGCCGACGCGGCCACAGCATAATTATCAGGGGAATAAGTCTGTATTACTACCTCTCCCATGAGCCTTCTGCCCGTCCTGCCCTGACTTGATACAGCCCTTCCGGCTCTGCCCGCTGCCTGGGTCAGGAGCTCGAAGGTCCTCTCAGATGCCCTGTAATCATCGGCATAAAGCGACATATCCGCAGCAAGTATTCCCATAAGTGTCACCTTGGGAAAATCATGGCCCTTTACTATCATCTGGGTCCCTATGAGTATGTCCGCTTCCTCGTTGGCAAAGGCCGACAGTATCCTCTCATAGTCCCCCTTTTTTCTTGTACTGTCCATATCCATCCTCAGGATACGTGCATCGGGAAACTCTCTTTTCACCAGATTCTCTACCTGCTCGGTACCGGCCCTCATGCCCCCTATATATCTTGACCCGCATTGAGGACATACTCCTTGCAGCGGGGCGCTGTATCCGCAGTAATGACAGTGGAGCCTCTTATCCCTGTGAAGGGACAGGGATACGTCGCAATGGGGACATTTGTACACGAATCCGCACTCCCTGCAGGATACAAAGGAGGAATAACCCCTTCTGTTGAGAAAGAGCATGATCTGTTCATTATGTGCCAGCCTGTCCTCCATAAGTGAATAGAGCCTCTTAGAGAATATGCTCTTATTCCCTTCTTTCAGCTCCTGTCTCATATCCACGGTATAGACCACGGGAAGCTCTCCTCCCGTTATCCTCTCCGGCATCTCGTAAAGCTCATACTCACCATCAAGTGCCTTATGGTAAGCCTCTACGGATGGAGTGGCCGATCCCATGATAAATGCGGCGCCGGACATCTCCGCCAGCTTTGCAGCCACTTCCCTGGTGTTGTATTTGGGCATTTTCTCCGATTTGTATGATGTCTCGTGCTCCTCATCCATCACTATGATCCCAAGATTGGGAAAAGGTGTGAACAGAGCTGATCTGGGGCCTATCATCACATCAAGTTCTCCCCTTTCGGCTCTTAAAAACTGGTCATATCTCTCTCCCGCCGAGAGTCTGGAGTGGATGAAGCTCACCCTGTCACCGAATCTTTCGGAAAACCGCATGACCGTCTGGTAGGTAAGGGCTATCTCCGGGATGAGCATGATGGCCTGATATCCTCTTGAAACCATGCCCTCTATGATATCGATATATACTTCCGTCTTGCCGGATCCTGTCACACCGTGAATAAGAGAAGGCCTGATATCCCCTTTGTCATATCCGGACAGCACACCCTCTATGACGGTTTTCTGATCATATGTAAGGTTGGCCCTTTTTTCCTCGACCGCCCCAAAGATAAGAGGCATACGATACTCCGTCACCTCTTCTATCTCTATGAGTCCTCTGTTTTCCAGAGCTTTTATCACCGGTGCACCCACATTAAGCTTCTGCATGATAAGAGCCTTGTCCACTGCTTTGGCGTGGTTTTCGACAAGGGCTGACATGACACGGAGTCTTGCGACCTGCTTCTTCCTTGCGAATTCTTCTATGTAGGAATCCACTGTCTCCTGTGTGGCGCAAAGCCTTACCCTCTGTCTGACAACAGGTTTTACGGGGGTTTTCTTGGGAAGCACCACCTTAAGGGACTGTACCAGAGTCCCTCCGTAATGATGCTTCATCCATGCGGCAAGAGCCAGCAGTCTGCCCACCGGCCTGGCAGCATTATCATCCTTTATATCTATGATCTCTTTTGTTTTTTCGGGGTCGAAAAGCGGCTTGGATGAAAGACCTACGACGTAGCCGTCTATGGTTTTATTCCCCCTGCCGAAGGGGATGGAAACCAGGGATCCTACCCGTACCCTGTCCTTTTGTTCCTCCCTGACACGGTACTGGAAGGTCCGGTCCAGCTTCTCTGTGGAAATGTCTATGATCACATCGGCATAGATGTCACTCATGATCTTACGGTAGTCCCGTCCTCTTCAAGGATCTCTTTTATCAGGACGCGCTCATCCATGGGATGCTTCACACCGTTTATCTCCTGATAATCCTCATGTCCCTTGCCTGCAAGCACTATGACATCTCCTTTTTTCGCATTATGTATGGCATATGCTATGGCTTCCTTGCGGTCTATGATGCGGACATATTCACCGTCCGTTCTTTTGATGCCGGTCTCGATATCGTCAAGTATGGCGGAAGGCTCCTCGGATCTCGGATTGTCTGAGGTTATGATGGTAAGATCCGCAAGCTTACCCGACACTTCTCCCATCTCAAATCTCCTGTCCTTTGACCGGTTCCCTCCGCATCCGAAAAGACATACCAGTCTTCCGGGTTCGTATTCCTTCAAGGTGGTAAGGAGGCTTTCCAGTGCCATGGCATTATGGGCATAATCTATCATGAGAGTGTAGTCCGGAGAGATCTCTATGATCTCTATCCTGCCCTTCACCAGAGCATGAGAAAGTGCCTCGTTGATATCCTCCTCGGATATATCAAAGTGCCTGCATACCGCTATGGCACACAAAGCATTGTAAGCCGTGAACCTCCCGGGCATATCACAGGCGAAGCTCCCCTCTATGAGTCCCTGTGTCATAAAACGTACACCAAGGAAAGAGCCTCCGTTCACCAGTTCAAGTTTTGAAGCTTTGATATCATTGCCATCGCCAAAGCCGTAGGTCTCCGCTTTGCACGTGGCATTCTTAAGGATCTCATCCTTATACCTGTCATCACCGTTTACGATACCCACTTTGCATTGGGAGAAAAGCAGGGACTTGCAATGTAGATAATCCTCGAAATCCTTATGCTCGTTCTCGCCGATATGATCCGGTGACAGATTGGTGAAAACTCCGTAATCAAATACAATGCCGTCGGTCCGATGAAGCATGAGTGCCTGGGATGAAACCTCCATCACAACAGCATCCATACCCTCAAGGACCATCCTGTAGAAGTATTCCTGGAGCACTATGGACTCCGGTGTGGTATTGAGGGAAGGAATATGGGTATCGCCTATGATGGTCTCTATGGTACCCACCAGCCCCACTTTGTGTCCGGCATTCTCCAGCATATGCTTTATGAGATATGTGGTCGTGGTCTTGCCCTTGGTCCCCGTAACGCCTATGGTTGTAAGCTTATCTGCAGGGTGATCGTAATATGCCGCAGAGATAAGAGCAAGCGCCCTTCTGGTGTCATCCACCTTCACTACAACGATGTCCGCTTTATCGGACACATCCACATCCTTTTCGACAACGAGAACAGCGGCCCCCTTATCAACGGCCTCCCTTGCAAAGCTGTGGCCGTCAAACCTTGCGCCGGAGATGCATATGAACATGCACCCGTCCTCCAGCTTTCTGGTGTCGGAGGTCACGGTACAGACAGTGACGCCCTCTTCGCGTCCCTGTATTATCTTATGATCCAGCCCTTCAAGTAATACTTCCAGTTTGTTTATGGTACCCATAAGTCACTTCCCGATCCTTTTCTTTTTCTTATCTCCGGTCATACATCCCTGTTATCCGATATTCATAAAACATGATTGCCATAGCATATGTAACAGCCCGGAGCTTGCGTACATTGCATGTCACGAGAGAGCATCTATGGCCTTAAGCTCCTCTTCCGTGAATTCCGTATTCTCCGTTGCCTTTATATTATCGATTATCTGGGAAGGCTTGGATGCTCCTATGAGCACACTGGTTACCTCCTCCTTGGCAAGGAGCCATGCCAGGGCCATCTCCGAAAGCTTCTGTCCCCTCTTCTTTGCGATATCATTTAAGCCCCTTATCTTCTCAAGCCTCTCATCGTCCACCGCATTCTCCTTAAGGAATCTCCCGTCCTTCTTTATCCTGGAGTCCTCAGGTATCCCGTTAAGATAGCGGTCGCTTAAAAGCCCCTGGGCCAGAGGTGAAAAGGTTATGAGACCTTTATTAAGCTCTCCCGTCTTGGCTAGAAGCCCATTCTTCTCAACAGTCCTGTCAAATATGCTGTACCTGTTCTGGTTTATTATAAAGGGCACCTTCAGGTCTTCGAGGATAGCCGACGCTCTGGCAAGAGTTTCTCCGTCATAGTTGGACAGTCCCACATACAGCGCCTTGCCGGATCTTACGATCTGCTCCAAGGCTCCCATGGTCTCCTCAAGAGGTGTCTCGGGATCCATCCTGTGGTGATAGAATATATCCACATAATCAAGCCCCATCCTCTTAAGAGACTGATCCAGACTTGCTATGAGGTACTTTCTGGAACCCCAGTTTCCGTAAGGGCCCTCCCACATGTCATAGCCTGCCTTGGTGGATATGATGAGTTCATCCCTGTACTTCATCAGATGTTCCTTTAAGAGTTTCCCGAAATTGCTCTCGGCGCTGCCGTATTTCGGTCCGTAGTTATTGGCCAGATCAAAGTGGGTTATGCCGTTATCAAAGGCGGTGAAACACATCTGCTCCATATTGGCATACACTCCGGTATCTCCGAAATTATGCCATAATCCCAAGGATATGGCAGGAAGCTTCAGACCGCTCCTGCCACATCTTTTGTATTCCATATGCTCATATCTTTTATCTGCTGCGATATACATAGAATCCTTCCTCCTGTGTTAACATGATCATTGCTGTTGTCGTATGACATTTTCCCGTCTGAGCTTTTTCTGCTCATATAACATCTTGTCTGCTTCACCCATTATAGATGAAATATCCGTGAACTCGCGGCCGTCGATCATGTGGTACCCTACGGATATATCCACATAGTAAGGCTTGCCGGATCTTTCGTTATACTTTCTGCATCCGTCCTTTATCTTAGCTATCTTGTGCTCCATATTCTCCACTGAATCCGTGGCAAAAATGCACATATACTCATCTCCGCCGGTACGGCCCAAAGGCGCCGAGTGACCCATGGCGCTTCTTAATATCTCTCCTGCAGCTATTATGGCGACGTCACCTTCGTTATGTCCGAAGGTGTCATTGATCTGTTTTAAGTGATCCACATCTGCCATGACTGCCACGATCTTATTCCTTCTGTGCTTCCTGACATATTCGGGGACTATATCTATCAGTCCGAATCTGTTGTAGAGGCGGGTAAGATTGTCCGTCCTTGATATCATCTGAAGCTCTGCCTGATATCTCTGCTGCTCGGCATACATCTGGAGATATCTGAGCGCCGAACCTATCTCCAGGGAGATCATGTAGAAGAATTTGATCCTCTCAGGCTCTATCCCCACATTAAAGGTGCCGTACTGATATTCGCCGTAATAAAGGAGAAATGACATGTATCCTCCCTCCGGGATGGCAGCCGGTATACCGCTGCCCTTTGATCTGCGCAGCATTGTGCTCTTTCTGTAGGGATATGCCTTGCAATGCTTTCCATCCTGAACCATGGCAAGATAAGAATCTCCGGGCTCACCCAGCTCATCCTCCGGGCTGACTATGGCCGGATCCTCCAGCATGTAAATATATGACCTGTCCACATCCAGATGCACCAGACACTCACCAAGCTTCTGGAAAAAGGTCTGCAGATCCGTGGATTCAAGGAGAAGCTCTCTCATGAGAAGGATCCCGATCCAGGACTGACGCCTGTAATCAACAGACTCCCACATATTATGGATAAGCGCGCTTCTCTCCTCCAGCTTCTCGCCCGCAGGGCTGTCTGAGGCGGCTTTGCACTTACAGGAAGAACGACATATAAATGTTGTCGGAACCCTGTAGGACGTCGTCTCCTCTCCCCGGATGACAGCCCTTATCTTCTCTGCGGTAGCATCCGAGAACAGTCCATAATCCTGCTTTACGGTAGTCAGCGGAGGGTCCATATATCTGGACATCTCGGTATCATCAAAGCCCGTGACCGCTATATCCTCGCCTACCTTCAGTCCTCTCTCCTTACATACCCTGTAGATAGCCACTGCCATCTCGTCATTTGCGGATACTATGGCTTCAACTCCGGGGTTGTTGTCAAAAAGGAGATTGATCTTATCATCCACATATTCGGAATAATCACCATGTACCACCATCTTGTCGGTCACGGGATATCCGTGCTTTTCCATAACGTCATAGTATGCCTGAAGTCTCTCGTCGGAATCGCAATTCCCTACCGGTCCTGCGATAAATACTATCTTTGACAATCCATGGACAGTGATGAGATGCTCCACGCATTCCGACATACCCATATAATTGTCCGTTATGACCCATATACTGTGAGGAAGCTCTGCATCATTTTCAAGAAGTACAATGGGAATATCAGGGAGCCCTTTGGCAAATTCCTTTACCGAGATGGCGTCCTGATATATGGACAGGGTACCCATGGACAATACAAGGATATCAAGGTCGTCGAATACACTGTATCCGTACAGATGGGAATACTGGTAATCATAATTGCTGTCATTGGAAACCATACCCGTGAGGAAGCTGGACCCCTCGGTCCCCAGATAAAACCTGAGCTCCGTTTCGTCACGCAAAAGCTCCCAAAGCCTGTTCACCAGTTGGCTTGGATGATCCGTATGATAATTTCCCACCATGATACCGACTCTGGGTTTCCTGTTTGTGTCTGATGTGAAAGGGGTGAATCTTATACCCTTTATGTCAGAAAAACCCTCCGGATATGAAAGCATAAATACCTCTCCTTGATCATAGACCCGAACATAACAGTCTGTCTTATCATTATACATCAAGGAGAGGTAATTTTTAAGTTTTTTCCTATTGAGAAAGAGGTCAGTTTTTACCGAATCTTATGCAGGCTACCGACGCAGCGGGAAGGGTGACCTTATACCTGTTTGCGGCGATTTCGCTCACACCGTCGAAGTCCTTTTCCACTACCTTGTCGGGATCCTCAAAGGTATTATGATCATGTACGTCACCGGAGGTGACTATGGATGCTTCAATCACCTTAAGTTCATCATCGGAGGTGAGATATATCTCAACCTCAGCCGCATCTGTCATGGAAAGGTTATTAACGGTAGCGGTAACGATGCCGTCCTTTTCCGATACCGATTCCGTAAGTGCCGGAACCTCACACTTGCCCTCTCCTATATTGCCGCAGTCCGAAATAGAGCTTTCCAGGAGATTTGCCCCCTGATGGTGACGGAACATATGGAATACATGATAGGTGGGAGTTCTCAGCATCTTCTCCCCGTCCGTGAGTATGACAGACTGCAATACGTTTACCATCTGAGCTATGCAGGCAAGCTTTACCCTGTCACAGTGCTTGTTGAAGATATTAAGAGTTATACCGGCCACAAGAGCATCTCTGACCGTATTCTGCTGATACAGGAATCCGGGATTGGTGCCGGGCTCTACGGCAAACCATGTACCCCATTCATCAACGGACAGCCCCACCTTCCCTTCGGGATCATATCTGTCCATGATGGCTGTATGACGACGCACCAGCTCATCCATAAAATATGCCTGATTAAGCGTCTTGTAATATACATCCTCATCAAACTCCGTAGCACTCACCTTGGGCTCCCATCCCTCGGGCAGATCGTAATAGTGGAGTGATATCAGATCCATATGACCGTGGAGTTCCTTCTGTGTGTTGTTAAAGCAGGTCTTCATGACCACATCCGTCCAGTTGTAATCATCCACGTTGGCCCCGCAGCAGATTTTTGCTATGGGCTTTTCGGGATCGTACTGGCGCACATATGTCTGGTATCGTCTGTATTCATTGGCATAATACTCGGGAGTCATGTTGCCTCCGCAGCCCCAGTTCTCATTACCTACGCCGAAATAATCCACCTTCCAGGCTTTTTCTGAACCGTTGCTCCTGCGAAGATTCGCCATCGGCGACTCCCCGTCAAAGGTCATGTATTCCACCCATTCGCTCATCTCGGCCACTGTACCGCTGCCCAGATTACCGTTCACATAGGTCTTGCAGCCTATCTGACGGCACAGCTCCATAAACTCGTGAGTTCCGAAGCTGTTATCCTCCGTAACACCGCCCCAGTGGGTATTTACCATCTTCTTACGCGTGCTCTTTTCGCCGATGCCGTCCTTCCAATGATACTCATCCGCAAAACACCCTCCGGGCCATCTGAGCACCGGAACCTTTATCTCCTTCAGTGCCTCCACCACATCACTTCTCATGCCGTTGACATTCGGGATGTCGGAGTCCTCACCCACGTACAGTCCTTCATATATGCACCTTCCCAGATGTTCCGAAAAGTGTCCGTACACCTCCGGTTCTATCTTTCCCAGACTCTTTGACGTGTTGATCACAAGCTTTGCCATTACAAGATCCCCCTTTTCTGTTATGAATGTATTTATTCGCCGTCTGACACGTTGTCTTCCATGTAATGTACGCCCCAGAGAGAATGATCATTATCTCCCACAGCACTTATACAAAATGTATTATTACCGGCTTCATCTGTCATCTCTATCATTATACCCTTGAAAGTGACTCCGTCTATAGTAA
>CAMOIV010000078.1 GCA_946616305.1 uncultured Lachnospiraceae bacterium
AGTCACATAGCCGAGAAAAAACTTCAAGCAGAAAACACCTGCTTCCCGTCGATCCCGCGAAACAGTATCCGCAATAAAGTATGACTTCCTGTGGGCATGGTTTCCTGCTCGATGGGATAAGATGTGTCCTTTTAGCTCTGCATACAGAGCGATCCGGCAGATGATCATATGAATGAGAATAGTGCAGTAATTACGGCAAATACATTATATAAGGTTTTTAAGCTCGGAGAAGAGAGGGTCAGAGCTCTTGACGGCGTGAGCCTGACAGTGAGAGAGGGAGAGTTCGTAGCCATAGTCGGCACCTCCGGATCAGGCAAATCAACACTCCTTAATCTCCTTGCGGGACTGGACAAACCCACCAAGGGTGAGATAATAATCTACGATCGCCATATAGAGAGGATGAATGAAAGCCAGCTGGTGGATTTTCGCAGGGATAACGTGGGATTTATATTTCAGGCCTACGACCTGCTCCCTCAGTTCAATGCCATAGAGAATGTGAGCCTGCCGCTGTCCTTCTGGGGTATCGACAGACCAACAAGAGAAAAGATGGCGAAAAAGGCCCTTAAGCAAGTGGGACTTGAGGGATACATGAAGCACAGACCCACCGAGATGAGCGGCGGCCAGCAGCAGAGAGTGGGCATAGCCAGAGCCATCGTCACGGGGCCGAGGCTTATATTTGCGGATGAGCCCACGGGTAATCTGGATTCAAAAACTACGGAAGATATATTGCATTTATTACAGAAAATGGTGCATGATGGTATGCAGACACTCATCATGGTCACACATGATAACAATCTTGCATCCTATGCGGACAGGCGCATACATATAAAGGACGGAAAGATCGTAAAGGAAGACTGAGATGCGACCGGATCATAAGGAGAAGAATAAGTACATAAGGCTTAAGATAAGATCTGCCGTCACAGCCATGATAATGGCTGCATCTCTTGTGGTACCCTGCCTTACGGCCTACGGCTCTTCGGCAACTCCTGCCACAGTAAATACGGGGAATACACCCGCAGTCACTTCCAATCCTTCATCTACATACAATGAGGAAGGCACGGAGGGCGTTCCCGCCAATGACGGAGAAAGATACAACGAAGCCACCACCACCAATCCCTTCCTGATGCCGGGAAATACCTGGGTCACTCCCGAGGCCGTGCACGGACAGGATATGATCCTGGTGCTGCCTGTGGTGAACATGTTCAAATACAATATCACGGATGTGATAATCACTCCCAGGCTTGGGGCCAAGACCGATGATTTTCCCTTTGAGATAAGCAACACGGGATATACGGAGAAGATAGACCTGCTGCTTGGAGAGGATGCACAGCCCAACTACGCCGACAGGGTAGTAAACTGTGTGTGGGTCTTCAAAACAAGAGAGAATGTCAAGACAGGCTATTATAAGATAGATTTCGATATAACCTACACGGATCCCACCTGTGCTGTGGATACTACGGTTATATCCGTATATGTAAAGACAACGGGACTTCCGGAGAACGGCACTACTGACGGAGACGAGAATAAAAAACTCTCCACTCCCAGACTCATAGTCAAGGGGTATTCCACTTCCCCGGGGGAGATATTCTCGGGAAGCCAGTTTACCCTTAATCTTGTGGTACAGAACACATCAAAGGAAGTGACCATAAAGAACCTGCAGATGGATCTTACGGCAACGGTGGAGGGATCACAGACCCAGGCCAGCTATGCCGCATTTCTTCCTACCTCGGGATCCAATTCCTTCTATGTGGATGCCATACCTCCCAACGGCGAGAAGGAGCTCTCCATGGACTTCGAAGCCAAGGCGGGACTGGAGCAGAAGCCCTATGTTATGGACATAGCCATGAAGTATGAGGATGACAGGGCCAATCCTTACGAAGGTAAGGGCAGTATCTCCATACCCGTCAAGCAGGTATCCAAATTTGACATATCCACACCTACCATAGAACCTGCAACGGTGGATATAGGAGAGCAGGCAAACCTCATGTTCTCCATATACAATACCGGTAAGACCACACTGTACAATGTACAGGTGAAGATCATAGACAGTTCCATAGAGCCTGCGCTGGCCTACGCCGGCAATCTGGCTCCGGGAGCAACCGGCAATATAGACCTTATGCTCACGGGTAAGGCTGTGACCACATCTCCCGACGGTATGATCCCGGTACAGATATCATATGAGGATGAGACGGGCAGTACAAGTTATGAGGAGAGAAGGGTAAGCCTTTTCGTGCAGGAGCCCGTTATAGAGGATTTTGAGATGGCAGAGGAGGAGACTTCAGAGGAGAAGACCATCCCTCTGTGGGTCAAGATCGCAGCGGGAGTCGCAGGCGGTCTTATTCTCATCATCCTTGTTGTTGTCATCATCAAAAAGTTGGGCAGGAGAAAAAAGAAAAATGAAGAAGACATGCTTGCCCAGGAGATCGATTACGAGATAGCAAGCAAGAACGGTAAAGGGGAATAAGGGATGCGCTTTTCGGATAAATTCCAGATGGCCCTTAGTTCCCTTATAAAGCGAAAGCTTCGGACCCTGCTCACTGTCATGGGTGTCATGATAGGCGTGGCGGCCATAGTGACCATGATGGGACTGGGAGAGGGACTGAACCGTCAGAGCATGGAGATGATCGAGGAATTCGGCGGCATGAGGACCATAAACGTCAGACAGGGCAACGCCCCCGGCGATTCCAAGACAGATGCACAGACCACCCAATACATGCTCACGGACCAGACCATAGAGGATCTTAAGAAGATAGATCATGTCCAAAGTGTTGACCCCGAGCTGTCCCTCAATGTCATAGGTAAGGCCGGGAGATACACCTTCTATAATTATCTTACGGGGATGCCTTTGGAGAGCCTTAAGGATAAAAGGTGGGAGATGGCAGAAGGAGACTGGCCTTCGGAAAGAGATGAGCTTAAGATCGTCTACGGTAACATGATCCGCCAGGACTTCACCGATTCATCCGGCAAATACCCCTACTTCGAATCCGGCATCACTCCGGAGTACGATATGATGAATTCACCTGTCTATATCATATATGATGCCGCAGGCTATGAGGCCTATAAGAATCAGGGATCATCGGGTGCGGACGCATCTGCCGATCCCGCGGGTACGGCAGCCTCAGGATCAGGAGATGTCACGGTGAAATCCCCGCCCAAGAAGCATCTGGTCCCTACAGCAGGTATCCTTGCGGGAGGAGACGAGGAGTGGTACGAGTATTCCTATGGGACATACTGCGATATCGAGAAACTCAAAAAGGTCCTGAAAAAGGAGTTTAAGAATAAGGTCATACCGGGACAGCCTGTGAGGAAGAACGGGAAACCATACAATGAGTTTTTCTACACTCAGCTGGATGTGGAGGTGGACGACTCCGAGAACGTGGCTGCGGTCCAGAGGATCATAAAGGATATGGGCTACGATGCAAGCAGCAACTCGGAATGGATAGAGCAGGAAAAGCAGACCGCCAGGAGCCGACAGGCCATGCTGGGAGGCATAGGTGCCGTATCCCTCATAGTTGCAGCCATCGGAATAGCCAACACCATGATGATGTCCATATATGAGCGGACCAAGGAGATAGGCGTTATGAAGGTTTTAGGCTGTGCTCTCAGGGATATACAGCAGCTCTTCCTTGTGGAAGCAGGACTTATCGGACTTGCCGGCGGTGTGACCGGGCTGTTGCTGTCCGTCATTGCGGGGGCTGTGATCAACAAGATCACTGATGCCAAAACCACGGTGATACCTGTCTGGATGTATCCCGTATCCATCATCTTTGCCATACTTGTTTCCATGATAGCCGGATATGCACCCAGCAAGCGGGCCATGCGGCTGTCTGCCCTGGAAGCCATCAGGAGTAACTAGTTAACATAATATGTCATTCAGCTCATTGAATTTCATACTGAGGTTCCTGCCTGTTTTTCTGGCAGTCTATTATCTGACTCCGAGGAAATGGAAGAATATCACCCTTGCTGTCGGAAGCATGGTGTTCTACGCCCTGGGAGACCTTTGGGCCTTACCTGTGCTGCTTATTTCCATACTGCTCAATCACATCCTTGCAAGGGCCATGGCCCGCGCGAAAAAGAGGGGCTTTGCTGCCTTCCTGCTAGTGGTTGACATAACTATGAACCTGGCTGTTCTATTATTCTACAAATATACCGGATTCATCATAGCAAATCTTAATCTGGCGGCCGGTACGGAGATAGTCTTTCCAACGCCTGCCATGCCCTTGGGCATATCCTTTTATACATTTCAGATACTGTCCTATGTCATAGACGTGTACAGGGGCAGGATCCCATACGAGAGATCCCTTATAGACCTTACGGACTATATCATGATGTTCCCACAGCTTACCGCAGGACCCGTGGTCAGATATGAAGAGGTGGCGCTGGACCTTAAGAGCAGACGGATAAACTCCTCAAACATCGAGGAGGGGCTTCCTGCCTTCATCCTGGGGCTTTCCATGAAGGCTCTGCTTGCCAACAACCTCAGCTCCATATGGCTTAATGTGGGCACGGCGGGCTATGAGAATATCTCCACGATCCTTGCCTGGATCGGAGCCCTGTCCTATACCTTTGAGATCTATTTCGATTTTGCCGGGTATTCTCTCATGGCCATAGGCCTTGGCAGGATGCTGGGCTTTCGGATACCCGTGAACTTCGATCATCCCTACATATCAAGATCCGTCAGGGAGTTCTGGGAGAGATGGCATATGACCCTCACATCCTGGTTCAGGGACTACATCTACATCCCCCTTGGAGGAAACCGGAAGGGGAGAATAAGAACGGTCATAAATCTCCTGATAGTATGGACCGTAACCGGGCTCTGGCACGGGGCATCCTGGAATTTCGTGCTCTGGGGTCTGTATTATTTCTGTTTCATATTCATAGAGCGGCTGTTCCTTTCAAAGCTGCTAAAACATCTGCCTGTTATAAGATGGATATATACCATGCTGGTGGTGGTCATAGGATGGCTCTTATTCGCCATACCCGAGGTGGATCAGTTTGCAGTTTACATAACTCGATTGTTTGAATATCATCCCGGGACGGATTATATGGAAAACCTTACAGGCATGGCTATACTGCTCATATCGGGGGCCTTTTTCTCACTGCCCCTGTTTGAGAAGTTTGTTATGAGGCACAGAAGGGACGTTATGGGTATTGGGATACTTGCAGTGCTTTTTTGGGCCAGTATCAGCGCTCTGGTGGATGCAGCCTATAACCCTTTCCTGTATTTCAGGTTTTAGGATGGCGTTCGCACACTTTCAGGGATCCTTGCATCAGTACGGCGATTATGTGCGGGGGTAAAGCATAGGACAGCGTTCGGGACAGTGCATGAGACAATATATGAGACAGTGCACGAGACAGTGCATGAGACAGTGCATGAGACAATATATGAGACAGTGCAGAAAGGTTTTATATAAATGAAGAAATGTCCGCTATTGATCATACTGATCGTCACCACCCTGGCAGTATCACTGCCGGGGGCAGCGGTATGCCTTCGTGACCGGAACCTTATCTATCCCACTGCTGCCATCACCATCAATGCGGCGAAGAATGCCCAGTACGACATGCTGTATGACGCCGTCGTCGGGGTTCCTGATACTCTTGAGTCCTATTACCTGTCGGTATCCGCCATGTCATCTGAAGGAGAAGGCAGTGAAGATGCGGCGCCCGAAGGGACTGATGATGAGGATGTATCCGTAAGGAGGGCAAAGTTTTTCAGAGCCCATGGCATAGATGAGAGCATACCGCAATCCGCACCTGTAAGGAATACAAACGTGGTGGTGGTGGATACCGCGGATGATGCCCACAAGGTACAGGCTGAGCGCAGAAAGAAGGGCATAGCATACGTAGACGAGCTTATGGATCATAAGGATACGGTCTCGGGGGAAAATGTTCTGTCCGGCAATGAAGCACCATCGGATGAGACGGAGGCTGCATACGATGATGATGACAGGGAGAAGGAGGAAGAGGATATAGCCCGTGCAAAGGCAGTGATATCCGCCAATGAAGCAGAGGTTGAGCCTGGGGAAGACATAACGTCTCTTCCCTTTGAGACTGTCGGTGATGAATATTTTGCGGATGCCTGCTTCATAGGGGACTCCAGAGTTCAGGGACTTGGCATGTATTCCGGTCTCCCCGCAACCAATTACGGCATAGTGGGCTTGCAGCTTTATAAGGTCTTTGACAAGAAGGTCATACCCACAGAGGAAGGCAAGATAACCATACCTGAAGCCATGGCAGGGGATGTGCGCTACGGCAAGATATATCTGGGCTTCGGCCTTAATGAGATGGGCTGGGGCAATGAGCAGATGTTCGATGAATACTATTATTATCTGATCGATTATCTGAAGGCTGTACAGCCCGATGCAGTGATCTATGTCATGGGAGTGATACATGTGACTCAGGAAGAGGAGGACAGATCTCCCCTTTATCAGAACAGTCTCATAGATATCAGGAATATTGCCCTTAAGGATGTGGCAGCCAACGAGCATGTGATATTTCTCGATCTGAACGAGGTCTTTACCGATGAGTTCGGCAATCTGGCTTCCGAGGATTCTTTTGACGGCGTACATATCAAGGCAAATGCCATCTATAAATGGAGCGATTATCTGAAAGAACATGCCATCGTAAGATAAAGCACCACCCTCCGGCAATATGGTGTTACAAAATCGCCGTATTTGTTATTGTGACTATGGCTGCAGTATGCTATAATCCCTAATCTGTAAGGACTTTAGTTGGTGTTACAGTTTCGCTTCGGAGGATATATGTCAGTAGCCGTAGTAACCGATAGCAATAGCGGTATAACACAGGATCATGGAAAACAGTTAGGCATCTATGTGTTGCCCATGCCCTTCACCATAGACGGTGATACATATTATGAGGATATCAATCTGACTCAGGATCAGTTCTATGAGAAGCTGGAGGATCCTCAGGCAGAGGTTCATACATCCCAGGCACTTCCGGGAGAGGTCACCGGACTCTGGGACAAAGCACTTGAGGAACATGACGAGGTGGTATTCATCCCCATGTCATCGGGACTTTCCGGAGCCTGTGGGAGCGCAACGGTCTTTGCCGAGGATTATGACGGCAGGGTTCAGGTAGTCAATAATCAAAGGATCTCAGTAACTCAGTATCTTAGCTGTCTGGATGCAAAAAAGATGGCGGATGCGGGGCTTAGCGCAGGCGAGATCAAAAAGAGACTGGAAGAGACCAAATTCGATTCAAGCATATTCATCACTGTTGATACCATGACATATCTTAAAAAGGGCGGCAGAGTAACTCCTGCTGCAGCGGCTTTTGCGGAGTTCCTCGGTATCAAACCGGTGCTTAAGATATTCGGAGAGAAGCTTGATGCCTATGCCAAGGCCAGAGGTATGAAAAATGCCAGGAAGGTCATGATAAAGGCTGTAGAGGATGAGCTTAATAAGAACTACGGAGGTATCATCTCCTCCGGCCATAATGCCTTCATAGGCATGGCTTATACACATAATCCCGATGAGGCGGCGGATTACATGGAGGAGGTCAAGACGGCCTTCCCCGGCTATCATGTATTCGCATATCCCTTATCATTATCGGTATCCTGCCATATAGGCCCGGGAGCTCTTGCAGTTACCTGCACCAAGGTGCTTCCCGACGGCTTCACCTATGATGATCTTGAGACTCTGCCTTAGCATGTCTTCTTTCATTTTTCTGCGCGGAGTAATATAATATTCTATGTTTTATTATCGGCAGGTGTGGATTACCTGTGATCCGTATCTGCTCTTAGACTGTTACACAAGAGCATATGACTTCTTGCGGCCTTGCCCCGGGAAGCCATAGAGCAGTACCTGATTTATCTAATGAGGGCTTCGCGCATATACGATCATGTTAAAGAAAGTCTCATCCAAGCTTTGGATCATCCTGTTATATGCTGCATATCATCTTAATATGATGTCCTGCAGTATCTACACCGACAGCCGCACGGGCTGGGTATGGGCCTCCTACAGGACGAAGTTATTTGCCATGATCCTGGGTTTCTTAAGCTTCTCCATAAGCAGGAGGATCGTAAAGGATCATGTCCTGAGGAAGAGATTCCTCATGCTCATCAATATCGTATATTCCATAAGTCTTATCATAATCATGCTTTCGAACGATCCGGGGGTTATCACCGTGCTCTCCCTTCTTGCCATGTTCCTTGTGGGGCATATGGGCGGAGTTGTTTATTATTACGTGTCGCTGGGTATATATAAGTTCGAGCATGCCGGGCTTGTGGTGGCTCTTGCCACGTCCTTAGCATATATCGTGCACTATATATGCTGGGCAGTCCTGGGACAGGAGATCATCATGGTCATAGTCATGCTGGCAGGCTTCGGCATGGTATCCTACATCGTGATAGATCCCAAGTCAGAATACATTTACATGGATCCTCTTCCTTATTCCGACGGCTCCGACGTTAAGGATATAAAGATGGAGAGGAAGCATATGCTGCTTCTCATAGGTGTGGCGGCTGTAGCCCTGCTGTCCGTGGACAGGTCATATCAGGCATTTGTGGATAATTACAGTGATCTGGCAGGGGAGGTCTACGGATTATCAAGACTTACTGCTCTTCCTGCAAGCTTTTTGATAGGCTTTCTATATGACAGAAAGAGACGTGATATCATGTCTATCCTGATGCTCCTCGCCATGATCATAAGGATATGGCTTCCTGTGGATTTCTTCCTGGAGGGGCTGCTCATCTTCACATATCAGATCAGTGAGGTGTATATATATCTGTTCATCACCATATCCTTCTGGGAGGCGGCTCCCGAGAGTGGGCACCAGGAACTTTGGGCGTCCTTCGGAAGGGTTCTCATGATAATGGGATTTCTGATGGATCCTTTGGGTAGACTCATGCCGAAGGGCAACGGTATTGGAGGGCAGCTCCTGGATTGTGTCCTGTTCCTGCTGGCTATCGGATTTATCATAATGGAGCTTTCCAACCGTCAGGCAAGGATCCTTGAGCAGAAGATCAAGGAGGCCTCTGCCGAGGGTAAAGAGGAGAGACATCTCATAGAACTTGCTGAGAAGTACGGACTGACTCCCAGAGAGAAGGATGTGGTGGCGGAGCTTCTCAGTAATCCCGATCTGCAGGTCCAGGCACTGGCAGATCATCTTGGCATATCCCGTACCATGTTCTACAGATATATGAATAAACTCTATGAAAAAACCGGAACCCTGGACCGCATCCAGCTTGTATCCAAGCTTAGCGATCAGGCTCCGGTCTCATAAGATCCCTGCTTTGGCGGGACGTCTTTATTTATAATACAGCTCTATGGCTGTCATCCCTTACAGCCTCACCGCGGCTGTTTCCGGAGCATCCGGTAAGCAGGATGGCCGTAATAAGGGCGGCTGTGACAGCAGGTACTGTAAGATGTGTTTTTGTGAATGTATTCATGTCTCTACTCCTGTCATTGTTTTTGTACGGGAAATTCTAACATATAATGATATGATCTGTTAAATCTCATTGGAAAGGATGGCGTTACCCGCCACACGAATGGAGGGTTTCTTTTAACTTTCTCATCTAATATAATGATTGAAGTGACAAAAACGAATTAAATCCAAGTGAGAGTCCTGACGTTCGGGTCATATAATAAGTGTATTCGTATACTGCCACACAGCAGCAAGCAGGCGGCCGGTAGCCGTCCTTATGTAAAAAAAGGAGTAGTTTATGAATCCTGTTATCGAAGTTTTAAGTACGGTCCTTCCGGTTATACT
>CAMOIV010000079.1 GCA_946616305.1 uncultured Lachnospiraceae bacterium
TTGCGGTCACAGGCACCTGAAGCCTGCGCGTCTGCCAATTCCGCCACTCCTGCGTATTTAGAGACTGAAACCGTCCTAAACTATATCAGCATCAGTCCCTTAAGTCAATCAGAAGATTCAAAGCTTGCTCTTTGCCAGATCAGCGATAGTGGTAAATCCTTCAGCATCGTTGACCGCCAGATCAGCCAGCATCTTCCTGTTGATGTCAACTCCTGCAAGCTTCAGTCCGTGCATGAGCCTGCTGTATGTGGTGCCGTTCATACGTGCTGCGGCATTGATACGTGCGATCCAGAGCTTTCTGAAATCTCTCTTCTTCTGCTTCCTGCCGGCAAATGCAGATGTAAGAGCACGCATAACGGACTGCTTTGCAACCCTGTACTGCTTGGACCTTGCTCCTCTGTAACCCTTTGCCAGTTTTAATACTCTATTGTGCTTTCTTCTGGCGTTCATACCGCCTTTGATTCTTGCCATAATGATCCTCCTTGTTAATCGAAATCCTAGTTTTCCTCCTTGATCCTTTTTATGTGTGGATCAGGGATCTTAGACTGTTTGATCAGACCTGTCCTTCTCAGATATAAGGAAGGATCTTCTTCATGTTCTTCTCGTTAGACTGATCAACTATAGCCGATTTCCTTAAGTTCCTGATAGTCTTAGGAGATTTCTTTGTAAGGATATGGCGCTTGTATGCCTTATTCCTCTTAAGCTTCCCGGTTCCCGTAAGCTTAAAGCGTTTTGCTGCCGATCTGTTTGTCTTCATCTTTGGCATTGTATTGTCCTCCTCATTTTTTCTCTGCCAGGGTGATCGTCATGGTCCTGCCCTCTACCTTGGCGGGCTTGTCCACGACTGCCACATCGGAAAGTGCTGCGGCAAAATCATCCAGAATATACTTGCTGTCGTGCATATGTGCCATCTCTCTTCCTCTGAATCTGAGAGTCACCTTCACACGATTGCCCTTTGAAAGAAACTTCCTCGCCGCACTCATCTTGGTGTTGAGGTCATTGGTATCAATGTTGGGAGACATCCTTATCTCCTTGATCTCGACGATCTTCTGCTTCTTTCTGGCATCCTTTTCCTTACGTATCTGTTCGTACTTGAACTTCCCGTAATCAACGATCTTGCATACAGGTGGTTTTGCATTTGGAGCAATCTTCACCAAATCCAACTCCGCTTCCTCTGCAAGGCGCATGGCCTCCGCTGCCGGCATAACACCTAACTGCTCACCATCTGCTCCAATGACACGTACTTCCTTATCACGTATCTGCTCATTGATAAAATAATCGCTGCTAATAGTACTACCCTCCATCATGTACGAAAGACACTGCTTACAACAAAAAAATCGCGCCAAAGCGCGATCTGACTCTGTCCATTAACAGATGAACGCCTGAAAGCCGTATGCCTCAGGGTGAGAGCCGCGCTCTGCTTGATTTATGACCCTCCCGGGTCACGCAAGGTATATAATAAAGCCACTCAAAGGGCTTTGTCAACCGTTTTTTGCTTTTTCATCAAAGCCACTACATCCCTTGCCGATATAGTCCTGGAGTAATAATAACCCTCAAGATAATCACAGCCCATAACAGACAATCTCCTTGCCATATCCTTGGTCTCCACGCCTACAAGGACTATCTTAAGCTTTTGATTCCTGAACATCTCTATAACGTCAGGCAGGAGCATGGAAGAATTCTCGAAATAGCTTCTGACCAGCGATCGGTCTATCTTCACCATGCTGATGGGAAGTTCCATGATGTTCTGGATGCTGGAATAACCGCTCCCGTAACCGTCAAGGGCAAACTCTGCTCCCGAATCCGCCAGCTTTTTCATATTCACCTTTACGGTATCCCCGTGATCAAGGTTGGATGCCTCCGTTATCTCAAAACTGAAATTATCAAGCCCCACTTCATATTTCCTGGCTATAGCTATGCACTCCTCGGCAAAGCCCTCCTGCATGAGCTGACGTCCCGAAAGATTAACACCAACCCGTTCTATCCCGTAGCTTGCAGGTTCCTGTTCCTTGACAAATTCACAGATCTTCTCGAATATCTGGCGTCCCAGAGCCACGATGCTGCCGTTCTGCTCGGCTTCCTGTATGAATTCCCGAGGCTGCACGAATCCCACATTGCTGTCGAAGATACGGGCCAGCGCCTCCACCCTCTCCATCTTTTCCGTAAAGGGCGAATATATGGGCATGTAATAGACCTGTACACTCCTGTTGTCTATAGCCTTCTCTATGGCTATATCAACGTCATGCTTTCTCCTGCTCCTTGATATGATCTCATCGTTGATCTCAATATCGGTAGCCGTAGAACTCTCGTGCTCTATCATATGGTCTAAGATGGTTATGACCTCTTCCACCGTCTTGCCCATCTTTTCGTAGGGATATACAAAGAAACTGACCGAGAACTTGATATGCTCCCCTCCGATCATAAAGCCGTCCTCGGCTCTCCTGCGACCGTTCTCAATGGCATATGCCACATCATATTTATTGGTGGTGACAACGATGTATGTCTCATCATTGTATCTGAACACATGATCATCCGAATACTGTTGTCTTACATATGCGATTATCTCCAGCAATGCCTTCTTGATCTTCTCATCACCGAAAACGGCCCTTACCGATCTGTAATTGTCAAGATTGATGGCCATGAATGAAAACCTTGACTCACTTGATATCAGCTCATTCATGTACTCAAACAGACCATCCCTGTTAAACAGGCCGGTCTCCTTGTCTATGAACAGATCCGGGTTTTGCAGCGACAGATACAGGACACAGACGGCGTAACAGGTAAATGCATTGGTAAGAAGCACCCACCTGAAGATCATGCTCTGAAGTATGATACCTGTAAGGAGCAGGAGGAGAAATGCGCATACACTGACAAACTGAGCCGTGCTCATATGCTTCCTGTAAACCACCACATATATGGTGCACAGGAGCAGATAGAATGAATTAAGCACGAAGTTCGTGAGATATGCACTCCCCTGAATGTACCCAAGCGCAGGGTCAAAATGGTAGAAGGCCCCTGTATACGGTGTAGATATGGCAAGCACCACATCGATCATGAAGGGTACGCAGAATATCATGAAAAGCGGGGTTTTCAGGATATCCAGCTGATCCGTCAGCGCGAGCACAAAGATGAACAGAAAGATGGAATTCAGTGCCGCAGTAACAAAAAAGAGCACATTAAGGACATTCAGCAGCTCCAGCGGAAACATATACCAATATGAATCCATGACGGAGGTCACCACATCCAGAGCCGTCATGGTACATCCCACGGACATGGATATGATAAAGGACAGGTTCTTCTTGGTCGGAAGATGTCTCTTGGAAAAATAATAGACCAGAAGGATCGCCTCAAAGAATATCGCTGAAATTTCAAAGTCCAGATTCCATTTCATCCGATCACCCCGGAACCCATTCAGATATTCTTTCCGCAGCAGTTTTTGTATTTCTTACCGCTGCCGCAAGGGCACGGATCATTACGTCCTATCTTCTTGCCCTCTCTGACCACGGTATGACTCTTCTTCTGATCCCTTATAAGCCTGTCTCTCTCCTCGGGAGTGTATATATCACTCCACTCCTCAAGGCCATAGAGCCAGTCAGCCTTGGCATCCACCATGTTTCTGAAAAGCTTCTCCTTGTCAAAGCCCAGAGAAACCTCACTATCCTCTGTCATCGCCTCAAGATCGTTGGCTGTTACCAGAGAATCGTTTATCCCATCAAGAAATCCCGTCATCTCAAGAACAGAGATGCCGTATTTATCAGCAAGATCGGCTACGGTGCCTCTGACCTCCTTATCCGGCTCCTTAAGAAGCTGTGAATAGATATCCTTCTCCTTCAGGAAATAATCCTGCCAGAATCTCTGCAGATTGCCTTTGTCGGCATTAGGGTCATAGGCCTTATCGCGCCAGTCGTTTATCAGACTCATATCATCCTCCGTTTATATTCATTAGTATCGCAGTACTTATTTGACTTTGAAAACTTATATCATTATATTACATGTTGGTTTCCAACACAATTGCAACTGCCGTTGACTGAAAGGATGCAAAATGGCTTTAGACGGGATAACTGTACACGCATTAACATATGAACTTGGCCGCTTCCTGGTAAACGGTTATATATCCAAGATATCTGAGCCCGAGAAGGATGAGGTGCTGATCACTGTCAAAACCCCGGAGCACGGTATGCAGAAGCTCCTTATCTCGGTAAGTGCGGGGCTCCCCTTTGTTTGCCTGTCATCCGCAAGCTACACCGCCCCTGTCACCGCCCCTGCCTTTACCATGCTCCTTAGAAAGCATCTGCAGGGCGGCAGGATACTGTCCGTTACACAGCCTTCTCTGGAGCGCATCATAGAGATAAGCGCCGAGCACAGGGATGAGTTGGGTGACCTCGTAAAAAAGAAGCTCATCATCGAGCTTATGGGTAAATACAGTAACCTGATATTCACCGATGAAGACGGTACCATAATCGACTCCTTAAAAAGGGTCCCTCCCTCCATGAGTTCCGTAAGGACGGTACTTCCGGGCGAGAGATACTTTATCCCCGATACACAGGACAAGGCCGATCCTCTGGTGCAAAACGACAGAGAATTCTTCAGGAATCATATACTTGGCAGATCCCTTAATGTCATAAAGGCTCTTTACGGGACCTATACCGGCTTCTCTCCGACCCTGGCCGCCGAGCTCTGCCACAGATGCGACCTTACAGGGAATGAAAGCTCCTCCTCTCTTTCGGAGGAAGATCTGTCGGCCCTATACCGGCATTTTACTTCACTGATCGAGGACCTAAAGGAAGACCGCTATGAGCCTGAGATCGTATACGACAAAGACCAGCCAAGAGAATTCTATCCCATACATCTTTCCATGTATGAGGATCTTAATATAGAAAAGCATGAGTATATATCCCGGGTACTGGAGCTGTATTTTGCCAAAAAGAGGGCATATGACCATATGCGTCAAAGGTCTGCCGATCTTCGCAGGATAGTTTCCAATGCCATCGAAAGAACCGCAAAGAAATACGATATCCAGCTGTCCCAGATAAAGGACGCCGAAAAGATGGATAAGTACAGAGTCTATGCGGAGCTTATAAATACCTACGGGTATGACGTAAAGGACGGTTCAGAGTACTTCGATACCGTTAACTTCTATGACAATAAGGAGATCCGGGTCCCCCTGGATCCTGCTTATTCCGTACACGAAAATGCCAACAGATACTTTGCAAGATATGAGAAGCTTAAACGCACCAAGGCCGCAGCCATGGAACAGGCAGAGGAGAGCAGACAGGCCCTTCTGCATCTGAAGAGTATAGAAGCATCCTTCGAAACGGCAAACAGCGAGGATGACCTTATCATGATCGCCCAGGAGCTTCGTAACACCGGCTATATCAGGAAGACACCGTCAAAGAAAGACCGGAAGGTCCGGTCTGTCAGCAAACCGATGCATTTTGTTTCTTCAGACGGCTATGATATCTATGTAGGGAAGAATAACCTGCAGAACGATGAACTCACCCTTAAAACCGGTAAGGGAAATGACTGGTGGTTTCACTCCAAGACCTATCCCGGCTCCCATGTACTGCTTATAACAGGGAAACAGGATCCCATGGAAATACCGGACACCACGTTTAACGAGGCAGGGCGTATCGCTGCCCATTTCAGCTCAGGAAGAGATCAGGAGAAGCTTGAGATAGACTATACCCTCGTAAAGCACATCAAAAAGCCTCAGGGCTCCGTGCCGGGATATGTCATATATCATACTAACTATTCGATGACTGCAAAGACCGATATCAAAGGCATAAAAAGAATAGAGGAATAAGACCGATGATCTTATCCCTCAATATCGTTTTCCGTATCTTTCTTTTCGTCCTTTTTTTCCCTGTAATCGTAAGTCTCGGCTAAAAAACTCTTGCCCTCTCTGACGTTCTTCAGCATCAGGAACAGATGTATCACAACCGGCACCATGATGGTGAGCAGCAGGGAAAGCAGAAACAGATGCATCGTCTTCTCACTTCCCATAACGGCCAGTATGAGAGTGGCGATATAAAGCCCCACGATCAGTATAACTCCGGCCATCGCCAGTATTCTCTTAGTATTCATGTCATACCTCCGAAACGGTTTCCCCTTGTCCTAGCTATACCAAAGTGCCGCAGCAAAAAGCTGCGGCACATGTCACCTTGTAAGGTTTCAGATCTTCATCTCAAAGACCGGCGATCACATTCCCTTAGGGTTGGGACCGAACTGATTATCACCGGGATCGCTGTCCTTTGCACACCATACTATGTCTATGATCCATCCTACGAGAGGGATAAGAACGATAAGGATCCACCATCCGCTCTTTCCTATATCGTGGTATCTCCTTATATGTACTGTTAAACTGCACAGAGAAATGATAAGTGAGATGATTGCTGCAACTGTAGGAGCGCCGATAGCTCCGTTAATGATACCGTTGATCACAAGGTTGGCGATCTCAACAAAAAGGAAAAACCACCAGTACTCACTTCTTCTTGCTCTTCCATCGATGGTCACGATCTTGGAAAAGCAGGTCTTGATTGCATCAACAAAACTCATAAAACTAATCCTCCTAATACTCATGATGAAAACTCAACTAACTCATAGATTATAACAAATCGGGCATGATTTGTCATCCCTTTTATATATAAGCGCCCATACCACAACCTCGCAATAAATCAGCTTTTTTGCCGTCGAGCATGTAAACGCAACAGAGCCTGAACTCCTGCGGCTTTGCCGTGTATGTCATGCTATCCGGGATAAAACAAAGCCACGCAAATATGCGTGGCTTTGATGATATATATTTTTTAATTACAACGATCAGACTGAGAACATGGCAACCGAATTGTTCAGTGTCTCTGCAACTCCCGCTGTCTTGTCCGAATCCTCCTTGATGGTAGCGATGGTATTGCCGATCTCGATCATGGATGCATTGGTCTCCTGACATGCCGCAGCATTCTGCTGGGATATGGAGGAAAGGGATGATACATCATCCAGCACCTGAGTCTTGGCCTCATCAAGCTCCTGAGTCTTCTGGGTAATGGTATTGATAGCGGAAACCGTACCCTCAAGCTTTTCATTCACAACAGAGAAGCTGTTGTTGACCTGCGTGAGAACTTCGCCCTCGTTACTAACGGCATCCTGTATCTGATTCGCATATTCCACATTTCTCTTGGATGTGGATATGATCTCATTAACTATCTGCTTGATCTCCTTGGAGGACTGATCGGACTGAGTTGCGAGAGATCCTATCTCTTCAGCAACCACAGCAAATCCTCTTCCTGCCTCTCCTGCTCTTGCCGCCTCTATTGATGCGTTCAGTGCAAGGAGGTTTGTCTGGGATGAGATCGCCTCTATAACGGATGCGGCGGATGAGATCTTCTCAACTGCTTCCGATGATGAATTGATGCCGTTTACCACATTATTGGAGATAGTTGCCGTCTCGGCATTGGCCTTCATGAGATCATCCAGTGCATGTTGAGCTGTCCTGCTCTCTGTCTCAACTTCATTGGCATATGTATTGGCCTCTTCCGAAAGCTGCATGATCTCATCGATGTTGTCACCGATGCTCTGCATACGGAGGTTTGTATTCTGTACCGACTCAGCCATTTCCATGGATCCCTTGGAGAGATCGTCAACTGCCTTTACGACACCCTCTGAGGCTGTATTTACACTGGTGACACCGTTTCCTACCTCGCCCATATCCTTATTGAGCTGTACAGTGTCTAAATTGATATCCGAAACAATACCGTGAAGCTTGTCTCTCACGGATGTAACATTGGAGGACATCTCATTAATCTCATTGATTACGGAATCAGGATACTCCTTACTGGTCAGATCACCCTTTGCAATCTTTGCAAGCTCATCAAGCGCTTTCTTGAGGGCGTTAATGACTCTTCTGGAAACCACCAGTATTATAGCACCGAATACAACAAGAGCCAGCACCAATATAATGACTATTATCATAACGCTGTGCCTTATGGAAGCTTTAACATCCTTCTCAGGCTCACCTGCCCAGGCAGAACCGCAAACCTTACCGTCGGCATCATAAAGAGGCCTATAATAAACATAATACTCTGAACCGCCTATCACAACGCCGTCCTTATAGACATCCTTTCCTTTCTGAATCTCTGCCCATATGCCGGCATCCATCTGGGTCCCTTCGTTACGCTGTCCCTGTGCATTAAGGGCTGACGTAAAGAATCTTGTATCTCCGAGGAAGAGCGTCATCTCTATATCCTCTCCCTTCAGCATATCAACATAATCATGCTCGTAAGGGATCTCGTTCCCATGCTCCAGCTCGTACTGATAATACTTCCTCAATCCCTCGGCTGCCACTCCAAGTTTCTCGTATACGCCCTCGGAAAGGTTATCCGACGTTGTCTTGGCGGTAACCAGGATAATAAGGATACCGCTGAGGATCAGCGGAACAAAACCGATCAGCATAAGCGTATTGGTCATTGATAATTTCTTTTTTTTGTTCATACGTCTTTGCTCCTGTCTGTTTGATAATACCTGCCTGATAGTATCTGTTAATTAAATATCTAACTACGGTATTTTACTACAATATCATGTGCTTTATCAACCATAAGATTACATCATCTTGATGTTGTTCACTGTCCCCCGGGCACGTTGGATGCAGCCTCCACCATAGCCTCTGCCTGGGCCTCTGAAAGCATGGCGGCAGCCATAAGCGGGTCCTTCGCTATGGATACCACCTGTATCTGCCTTACGATCCCCGTGTCTGCATCAGTCAGACCGAAGTTATCAAAGGCTATGGACACTATCTCGATACCCAGAGTATCCCGCAGTGTTTCATTGGCCGTGTCCTTTATCTCCTCACTGATCTGCGGCATGAAGCTTCCCAGTCTGTACGGCCTTGTCCCGTCTTTACATATGTTTCCTGCCACCATAAGCAGTGTGTTATCTATAACTCCGCCCATCTGGGAGATCAGATATGATACCGGGTATACCTGTTTCACATTTCCTATGACCCGTTTGTATATCTTTTCCGGATCCACGACCCTGAAGGAATAAACCCCGGCCATGATCAACGAACAGTCTATATCTATGCCTCTTTCCTCATCCAGGACTCTGATGGGTATCGAGTTGCCACGGCCGAATCTGTTGCCTGTTATTACCTTGGTATTAAGATAATATACCCTGTGAACGATGGCCGGAGCGTCTCCCCCAAAGGAAAACCTTCTCCCCATCTCTTTTAACATCTTACCGGCAGAAGATCCGGAAAAGATCCCATAGGTATCTCCGGTTCGAAACTCGTTTTCCCCGGGCTCCATAAATATGGCTATCACCTTACCGTTGCTCACCACTATGGCGCACTGTCCGTCAGCCACGGCTATGATGGACCCGTCCGTTATAACATCATCACTGCCGCTGTTGGCGCTCTGGGCTGACTGATGTTTGTATGCGCGCACCATGATCTGATCCTCGGGAATGGAATCACGGTAAAAAAACTCCTTCCACTGATCCTTCGCCATGGAATTTACGGATGCTGCTGCTGCCTTGATCAGTCCCACGTTATCCCCCTTATGTCACAGAATCAAATTCTCTGCGCCATTTGGTGCACAAAAAAGGTTGGGCATGGCGGCATAGGCTTCATCCTCCGTTATATCCCTCCAGGGATTGGCCACCCCGGGATTGCCGTCCTGCAC
>CAMOIV010000080.1 GCA_946616305.1 uncultured Lachnospiraceae bacterium
AAATGTAAAGATACCACAAATACGAGTTGTTTTCAAGTACTATCTTCTACTTTACTTCTATGGCTCCCAATACCTCGCCTATGGGTCCGTTTATGACAAGGTCCGCCTTTGCTTCCCTTCCGGTGGTTCCCTTGTTTATGAGCACCAGCTTGTGTCCTCTGTAATAGTCCACAAGTCCCGCTGCCGGATAGACCACCAGGGATGTGCCTCCGATTATGAGCATGTCGGCATCGGAAATGGCTCTGACCGACTGCTCCATGGTATACATATCAAGTCCTTCTTCATACAGGACCACATCAGGCTTGATGATTCCTCCGCAGGCATCACATCTGGGTACATCGTCGCTGTCCCTTATATAATCAATATCAAAGGACTTGTCGCAGTCCATGCAGTAATTCCTTGTGGTGGTGCCGTGGAGCTCATATATGGTCTTTGAGCCGGCTCTGTGGTGCAGATCATCGATATTCTGAGTGATGACCGCCTTAAGCTTTCCCTTTTCCTCAAGCTCTGCCAGCTTTTTATGTGCGGCATTGGGCTCCACCTTCTTATCTGAACCTTTCATAAGGATCTTGTCCTTGTAGAATCTGTAGAATTCCGACGGGTTCCTCATGAAGAATCCGTGGGAGAGGATGGTCTCGGGAGGATAATCATACTGCTGATTGTAGAGTCCGTCCTGACTTCTGAAATCCGGTATACCCGACTCCGTGGATACACCTGCTCCGCCGAAGAATACGATATTATCGGATCCGTCGATCATCTCCTGAAGTTTAGCAACCTTTTCTCTTAATGCATCATCCATAATGTCATCCTTTCCCGGCCTGCCAAAAGCCGAATCCTTTATTCTCTTACGATAACATCCATCTTGCCTCTTAAGACCTTCTCACCCTTACCGTTTACCATGGTGACCTTTAAGACTATCATGTCAAAGCCCTCATGCTTTTCTTCCACTTCTCCCACAACCTCTATCTCATCTCCGGGGAAAACCGGCTTTGTGAATTTGATATGGGTTTCCTTGATAAGAGAGCGCTCCCCCGGGATATACACCCCCGCCAGGGTGGAGAGGAAGGAAGCTGTCAGCATGCCGTATGCCACTCTTGCCGGATACCCCTTATCCTTTGCATAAGCCTCATCGTTGTGAAGCGGGTTCACGTCCCCGGAGATGCGCCTAAAGCTATCAAGCATCTCCTCGGTGACAGTGACCTTAAAGCTTTCTTTATGTCCTACCTCGATCTCTTCGAAGGTATATCTGTTATATCCGTCCATATGATCGCGCCTCCCCGGGTTCTGTTCCCCGATGTGCCTCTGTGTCTGTGTCTGTGCCTGTGGCTCTTGCGCCACGGCCCATGTTTAAGGCCTCTGCTTCTCAGTCCTCTGCCACCTTAAACAGCCCGCACCCGGTGAGCTTATCCACAAGAGGGATCAGCAGCTCCACCGGCTGCTCTATGATCTTTGATATGCCGATGAGATCGTTGCGCCCGTCCGCATAAGCGATAAGATCCTTAAGGGCAAGGGTCTCCTGATAGGTCTCCTTGCTGGACATGGTAGGGACCAGTCCTCTCTTGCCAAGCTGGGGCTCTCCCAGTGTGGTTGTGATGTACTTTTTATTGTACTCGATAAGCGTGATGCATTTTTTCACTATATCGAAGCTCCCCTGCAGTCCCTCTTCGGATATGAGGTCCAGGTTGTCGGCGCTGGTGTGGTACTCCGGGTAGATGTGATATTTACTGCGGCACAGGCATACCATGGGGATATCCACTCCCGGTGCCTGATACTGCCTCTCGTCGGATCCGCGCTTGGTATAAGGGTACTCCTCAAACTTCAGTCCGGACTGCTCAAGCACGCAGGTGAGCACCCTGTCCGCATAGGTGTCGGCATACCTTGAATGCACGATGCTGTAGGTCCTGTTGTCTCCCACGCAGGTCAGGTTGAAGGCTGCTTTGATATGCTCCTGCATATGCTCCAGATTCCTGCTTATATAGGTTATGGCTCCTATGGTCTCGGGAGCCAGCACCAGGCGGTAGGAATATCTCCTCTTCTTCATGCCGGATATATACCTTGCAAGGGCTGTGATCAGTGCGGGACCGCTGCACTCATTGTTGGCCATGGAGGGATGGCAGGTGTAGGAAGAGAAAAAGATCTCATCCTCTGTCTCCCCGGGAAAATACATCTCTCCATATGTGAGGGAGCCGGGCTTAAGGGTCGACTTTATCACCGCATGATAATCCCCGCTCTTAAGAGACCTGAACTGATCATATGTCATGGAAAAGCCCCATCTGGGGGAATAATAACTTGTAACATAGGGGAAGACCGTGGGCTGATCCTTAAGGTAATACAGGTGCTCCTTCATTTCCTCGAGAGGAAGGGTTATGTCTGTCGGCAGTGAATAGCCCAGAAGGTGGAGATTGGAATCCTTCATATCCACAACCCTTTCGCCGTCAGGTCCCTCAAGGTAAGCCTCGTCACAGTTCCATTCATCGGGAACCGTCCAGTCCAGCACCTTGGTACCGCTTGCAACCTCATGCATCTCTATCCGGATATCCGGTATGTGGCTTTGTATGATCTCAAATGTCTTGCGCACGTCGTTGCCTGTGATACTCCTGTTGAGCGGGAATATCTCCCTGCAAAGCTCGTACATCATCTTTCCTTCAGTCATGTAAGGCTCCTTATCATTGAAAAAAATCAAGGTTTATTATACCATGTTTAGGGCGCAAAATGCAGTATGCGCAAGCAGCAGAGAGAAACAATACCTGCAATACAGTATATTTGATCACGAAGGAGACAGAACATGACACGCGACGAGATCTTTGATTCCGTCAGAAGGATCTTTTGGGATAATTTTGATGATGATTCTCTGGTGATAGTCGATGAGACCAATTCATCGGATATAGAGGACTGGGATTCCATAGAGCATATCAACCTGGTGATAGCCATGGAGAAGGAGTTCCATCTCAAGTTCAACATCAAGGAAGTAGGTAAGCTTGCAAATGTGGGGGAGATGGTGGATCTGATACAGAGCATGCTCAAGTAAGATACTTGTACTCGCAGAGCTTGCTGCTGTTATTATCCCTTACATCCCTAAGTATTATGTCATAGGTTTTGCCCATGGATATGGTCTTCATGGGTATACCGTTCACTTCGTATCTTCTTGATGCTCCCGCTGCCTTGAATTCTTCTTCATAAGGATAGATGGTCACATATATATCCGCTCTAAGATCCCTGACATGCATGCTGTATGTGCGGATGCTCTCATTGCCATCCTCATCTATGTATCCTGCCGTGAAATTCTTGAGATATCTGTATGGAACACCCACCATTTCCTCAACATAGTGGACAAAGGTGTAGCTGTGCTGACATTCCACATCGATAAAGACATTTTTGGTATCGTGATCCCTGCACCATCTGAAGGGACCGTCAGCTCCGAAGGAGGATCTGTTGTCCATGGCCGCAAGCTCCTTTGCTGCAGCTCCCCATACGGCAAAGGAATAGATCGGATGTTTAGTCCTTATATAATCATCTCTTTTCAATGCGATCTTCCCTATGGATCCGGTCTGGGAGGGCGACTTCCTTATATCAAAGGTCCTGCCCTTGCAGAAATCCCAGTTGAAGGTGGGAATAAGAACGGTGCCCTCCTCTCCTACGATATCCATCACCGAATCAAGGAGGACATTGAGGTCCGTATCATCATCATGTTCTATACAGCTGTATAATAACTCCTTCACATCGGAGGATATCCACACCGAATCCCCTCTTTTCAATCCGAAGTGCTGCGGTATATCCTTCAGTCTGACATAGTTGTCCATTTTATCACCCATGTGCGGTAATCAGGTATTGTCCGAGCTCTTGAGTTTGAGTCTCGTCAGGGCTCTGGCAAGGGCAGCCTGCATATTCCTGTATTCCCTCTCGGACAGCTTCTCGCGAAGCCTCTCCTCTGCTCTCCGTTTAGCCTCCATGGCCCTGTTCACATCAATATCTTCAGGCCTTTCTGCCGTATCCACAAGCACCGTGCATCTGTTATTGGCATACTGCAGCGCACCTCTGCCTATGGCAACCTTGAACCATCTCTCTTCTCCGTCCTGATACTGCAGTATCCCCTCGGACAGCGCGATTATCATCTCCTCGTGTCCGGGCAGTATGCCCATGGAGCCGTCGGTCGCCGGCACGATGAGATGCATCATCTTTCCGTCATAGAACATACCGTCCGCAGACATTATCTGAAGATGAGATGTTTTCATAGAGTCTTGGCCTTCTCCGCTACTTCGTCAATAGTTCCCACATTAAAGAATGCAGCCTCGGGATAGGAGTCCGCCTCCCCTGCTATGATGGCTGCAAAGCCCTTAACAGTCTCCTCCACAGGCACGTATCTGCCGGGCTTGCCTGTAAAATTCTCCGCCACATAGAAGGGCTGTGAGAGGAATCTCTGTATCTTTCTGGCTCTCATGACCGTAAGCTTATCCTTATCGGACAGCTCCTCCATACCAAGGATGGCGATGATGTCCTGTAATTCCTTATATTTCTGGAGGATGGACAATACCTCCTCTGCTACTTCGTAATGCTCCTTACCCACCACATCTGCAGTTAAGATCCTGGAGGAGGACTCAAGGGGGTCAACTGCGGGATATATTCCCTGCTCCACGATCTTTCTTGAAAGAACCGTAGTGGCATCCAGATGAGCGAAGGTTGTAGCCGGAGCGGGATCCGTCAGATCATCTGCGGGGACATAGACCGCCTGGACCGAGGTTATGGATCCGTCCCTTGTGGAGGCTATCCTCTCCTCAAGTGATCCAAGATCCGTGGACAGAGTGGGCTGGTATCCCACAGCTGAGGGCATACGTCCCAAAAGGGCCGATACCTCCGAGCCCGCCTGTATGAATCTGAATATATTATCAATGAAAAGCAGAACGTCCTGCCCCTGCACATCCCTGAAATACTCGGCCATGGTAAGTCCCGTTTCCGCCACTCTCATCCTGGCTCCCGGAGGCTCGTTCATCTGTCCGAAAACAAGGGCCGTCTTCTTGATGACGCCGCTTTCGGTCATCTCACTCCAAAGATCGTTACCCTCTCTGGATCTCTCACCTACTCCGGTAAAGATGGAATATCCGCCATGCTCCGTTGCGATATTCCTGATGAGCTCCTGTATGAGAACAGTCTTGCCTACACCGGCTCCGCCGAAGAGACCGATCTTACCGCCCTTGGAATAGGGAGCTATGAGATCTATGACCTTGATACCTGTCTCAAGGATCTCCTTTGCGGGAGACTGATCCTCAAACTTCGGGGGTCTCCTGTGTATGGGCCATTTTTCCTGAGTATTGAGATCATCATCCGGAAGACCGTCTATGGTCTGACCCGTAACATCAAAAAGCCTGCCCAGATTGTGCTCTCCCACAGGAACGGACAAGGGTCCTCCCGTGGAAACGACCTCCATATCCTTTGACAGTCCCTCGGATGCGGATATCATGATGCACCTTACCGTATCGTCGGCTATATGCTGCCTCACTTCCATGTAGCACGTTTTACCGTGATTATCCACGGTCATGGCATCCGCTATGCGCGGGAGGACATTGTCCTCAAATCGCACATCCACTACCGGTCCCATTATCTGAGAAATATAACCTGTCATTTGTCACTCTCTCCAAACTCTATCCAAACTTTATCCAAATATGATTTCAGATCCGCATCTGATGCTCTATGGCTTTTGAAGGCACTCTGTCAGATAAGCAGGCCTTCGCTGCTGTATCAATAAACGCTGTAACTGTCCCTGTCTCAGTCCATGAAGGCTCCTATGGCTTCAGCTCCGGCGGATACCTCAGTGAGCTCCTGAGTTATGACCTGCTGTCTCGCCCTGTTGTACTTTACGCTCAAGTCCTTGACTATGGATACTGCCGCATCCGAAGCTGTCTGCATGGCAAGCATCCTGGAATTCTGCTCTGCACAGAAGCTCTCTATGAGAGCACTGTAGATATATCCGTTAAGATAATTGGGCACCACCGCATTAAGTACTTCCCGTGGCGAAGGGGATAATAAGAACTCCTCATTATAGATATCCCCGGGGACATTTTTCATCTTATCAAAGGCCGATACCAGGGGCAGCATCTGCCTTACCCTGACATCGTTCTCTATGGCCGACTTCATGTCCGTATATATTATCTTGAGATCATCGATCAATCCGTCCTCAAACTTTGAGAGCACGATCTCCGTTATGGCTCTGGATCTTGCGTGAGTAGGCCTCTCCGAGGAATAGACAAAGCCCTCCTCATACTTCACTCCATGATTGTGATAATACCTTCTGCCCGCTTCACCGACAACGAAAAGCTGTGTTCTGCCTCCATCCTCTCCGGCAAGCTTATCGGCAGCCTTGATCACGTTCAGATTGTATGCTCCTGCCAAACCTCTGTCCGCCGTGACAACTATGTAGGCATGGACCTGGTCCTCCTTGGGCTTATCCGATACGCGAAGATACGGATGATCGAAGGATGGCAGATGCCTGAGGAGTCTTTCCAGCATGTTCTTTAAGGCATTGAAATACACGGCATTATTGTCCCTGCTTATCTTTGCCTGACGAAGCTTGGTAGTGGAGATCATGTACATAGCACTGGTGATCTTCTGCGTACCCTCTATGCTGTCTATCCTGTTCTTGATCTCTCTAAGCTGTGCCACTTGTCCTCAGGTACTCCTCTTTGAAATCGGTTATGGTCTTGATTATCTTGTCCTTCAGTTCATCGGAAAGCTGTCCTGTGGTTATGAGCTCATTCACTATGTCTATATGCTCGCTGTCTATATTCTCAAGCATAGCCTGTTGGAAGCTCTTGACCTCCGCCAGATTCACATCTCCGAAAAGCTTTGCTCCTGCAGCTATCAGCGTCACCACCTGATGTACCATGCTCATGGGTGATGCCACAGGCTGCTTCAAAACTTCCATGAGAGCCTTTCCGTTTGAAAGCTGTGACTGGGTGGTCGCATCAAGATCGGAGGAGAACTGTGTGAACACCTCCATCTCACGAAACTGGGCCAGGTCGATACGGAAGGATCCCGTAGCCTTTTTCATGGCCTTGGTCTGTGCCGCTCCTCCCACACGGGATACCGAAAGTCCCACATTGACCGCCGGCCGCTGTCCCGCTTCAAACAGGTCATCTTCCAGGAAGATCTGTCCGTCGGTTATGGATATGACATTGGTGGGAATATAAGAAGACACGTCTCCCGCCTGAGTCTCTATGATGGGAAGCGCCGTGATGGACCCTCCTCCCAGTTTATCTGACAATCTGCTGGATCTCTCCAGAAGTCTGGAATGCAGATAGAACACGTCTCCGGGATATGCCTCTCTGCCCGGGGGGCGCCTCAGGAGCAGTGATATCTCTCTGTATGAAACCGCATGCTTCGAGAGATCATCGTAAACGATCAGTACATCCTTGCCCTGATGCATGAAGTATTCAGCCATAGCCGTTCCCGAATATGGCGCTATATACTGCAGGGGTGCCGGATCCGATGCAAAGGATCCTACGATTATGGTATAATCCATGGCTCCGTGACGTCTGAAGCTCTCCGCAAGGGCGGCCACCGTAGAGGCCTTCTGTCCTATGGAGACATATATGCAGATAACGTTCTTGCCCTTCTGATTGATGATGGTATCCGTGGCTATGGTGGTCTTGCCCGTCTGCCTGTCCCCTATGATGAGCTCTCGCTGTCCTCTGCCTATGGGGAACATGCTGTCTATGGCCAGGATGCCCGTTTCCATGGGTGCGTCAACGGGCTGTCTGTCTATGATGCCCGGAGCCGGGGACTCAATGGGCAGACGGTCAGCGGTTATTATGCTGCCCTGTCCGTCTATGGGATCTCCAAGGGAATCAACGACTCTGCCTAAAAGCTCACTGCCCACGGGAACTCCCGCGGCCGCACCGGTCCTTACAACCTTCTCGCCCTGGCATACTTCGTTATCCTGGCTGAATAAGATAGCGCCCACCTGATCCTTTTTGATATCAAGGACCATTCCTCTGACACCGTTTTCGAATATGACTATCTCTCCGTACTCCACATGAGGCAGTCCCTTGATCCTTGCTATACCGTCGCCGCAGTATATGACCCTTCCTATCTCATGTCCCTTTGCCTCAAATACGTGCATATCCGAGGCATCCTTGATGATGGAGACGATATCCTTCTCTCCGGTGAGATTCCTTGCCTGCTCATCGGCTTCATTCTTTATCTGCTGCGCTCTGCCCCTTATACTCCAGTCGAATTCGTCCTCATCCACGGAGAGGATGAATCCCCCCAGTATATCCGGGTCATGGATCAGCTCAAGCTCGATGTCTGCTTTGTCAATATCATATTTTGAAGCTATAAAAGCCTTGAGACCGTCAGTCTGCCGGGCATCCGGCGGCGTGACAAATCTCAGCAATGCTTTTCTTTTCTTATCCTTCATTTACCGTTACCTATCTGTCCCTCGGCTTCTCCCAGGAACTGATCATAAAGACTGCCTCCCGCTTCCCCGGTGACTGCCTGTCCCGCAAGTCTGGATGCAACGCTGAATATAACCTCTTCCACATCCTTATCATGTCTTAACTCGGCAGCATGGGTTATGCGTTCTGCCTCTTCCCTTGCAGCCTCCAGTATGACATTTGCATCATCATTGGCTTTCTTTATGATGCCGTCTCTCTCCGAGTAGACCTTTTCCGCGGCCTTATTGATGGCCTCTGTCTTTTCTTCCTCAAGAAGCGCCAGCTTTTCCTCATAATCCTTCTTTACGGCCTCGGCTTCCTTTATGGTTTCTCCCGCATCCTGGTATGATTTATCAAGCTCTTCCTTCCTTTTTGCGATGATGGCATCCACTCTTCCGAAGAGGAACTTCTTCGCAAGAAAGACGAGGATGAGAACATTTATGATCATAAATATGCAGTTGGCCAGATCAAAGCTTATCACTATGATTCCTCCCCGCTTATCAGAGCATAAAGATTATCAGTATGGCTACCAGCAGTCCGTATATGGCTGTTGCCTCTGCCAGCGCACATCCCAACAGCAGCAATGTAAGGATCTTGCTGTGTGACTCCGGCTGACGGGCTACTGCATCAACTGCCTTTGCTGTTGCGATACCGATGCCTATGCCGGCTCCGACACCTGTGAATGCAGCTATTGCTGCGCCTATGGCTATCATGTTCATTTTCTGCTCCTCCTGATACGCTTTCTTGTAGTTATATCGTTGCTTATTCTTTATTTGTTCTTTGCTTTTTCTCTGCCCGGTACTTGCCCGGCTGTTGCCTTTATTCTTTGTTTGATACCGGTCCGGCTGTTTCTTTGTTCTGCGTTTGATACTTGCCGATTGCTGCTTTTATTCTGTGTTTGATAGTTGCCGGCTGCTGCTTTTGTTCTGTGTTTGATAACTG
>CAMOIV010000081.1 GCA_946616305.1 uncultured Lachnospiraceae bacterium
GTACCACTGATGCTTTCCCGCGTCTGATCGATGATATCTTCCATGATCTCCTTCGTCATGGCTCCCGGAGCATATCCGTATATATTTCCCCTGCTGTCAATCTTCAACTCTTTGTCAGGTGACATGGAAACTATCCCGCCGGAGAGATATCCCAGATAAAGGGGCATGAGTGGTAAGACACAGGGTGAAAAAAAGCTTAAAAATCCCTGTAACAAAACTGTAATGACCGATATGCTTTCAGTTATGGCAGGATTTATTGCAAAACCAGATGTTTTGAAAAAAACTAAGATGTTACTCAGTAGACGACTTTGTTCCTTCCGGATTCCTTACCAAGGTACAGCTTCTCATCGGCTTTCTTGATAGCCTCCTCGGTTCCGAACCGACTGCTGTACTCCTCTACTCCAAAGGTCATCGTTATATTGAACTCATGATTGAAAAAATCGAAAGTGTAATGCTCGATCTTATCGCGAAGACTCTCAAGCATGGCATATGTATCATCACCGTTTGAATCGGAGAATACAAACAGGAATTCCTCTCCGCCCCATCTTGCCACATATCCTCTCTCACTCATGAATTTCTCAAATTCACTGGCAAGGGTCTTCAAGACGTAATCTCCGCAGTCATGACCTCTCGTATCATTGACTGTCTTGAAGAAATCGATATCTCCTATGGCTACTGTTACAACAGCGTCCTGTATATGGGACAGTTCCTCAAACTTCTCTCCCACAGCCCTTCTGTTCATAAGACCTGTGAGAGGATCTACCCCGGCAATATGCTTAAGCTTTTGATTATAGAGCAACAGCTTCCTCTCATCATTGACGGTCTGGGAACAGAGGAAATAAGCCACTATGCACAGGCAGGTGCTGAATACAAGGACATTCATTATGACCATGCCCCGGTATGCGGCAGATGCCTCATCTATGATCATGCTCGGTGCCGAACAATATATGGCAAGAGATGCTATGAGCATGGCTATGATAAAGCTTATAACAGCCTTCTGCCGTACACTTTTGCTTGAATCATACCAGCAGGCCATGATGCCCAAAAACATATAGTCCTGGAAGGATGCCTTCCAGCCCAGAGCAGGTCCTGTGGCATAACTGATCGCAAACATGATCAGCAGGAACCCCATCGTAATGGTATATCCTCGCTTAAATCTGTATGAGATGACCAGAAGAAGGAACATCAGGATAGCTGCAACATAGAAATAGAGATTGTATGGATAGAGGGCCTGAACCTGGCAGATGATCCCAAAGACGAGAAACAGCATCATAACAATGCTTGCAAGAAACCTTGTAAGTATCATTACCCCGTTTGCTCTGTCCTCGCCGCTTCTGTCGCTTCGAAGAATTTGAACTATATGTAATAAAGGATTCATCTTTCTCCCCTACTTTGCATATCAAAGCGAATTATACCACCATATTTAGTATTAGTCTAATAATTCTTTCATATTTGTGATATAATCTATGCGTTTTATTATAATACAAAAATCAAGCCAACAGAAAGGATCATAATGATTGCATCATTAAAGAAAAACTGGAAAGGGATGGTACTGATGCTGGTATCTGCCCTGACCCTTGCTATAGGACAGTTCCTGTGGAAAAGAGCGGATCTTTCCAATATAGCAACGGATATCAAAACCATAGGCGGGATCATACACGTGATACTCCAGATCGCTCCGGGCTTCATAGTGTATGTGATAGGCGCAGCTGTCATGACCGTGGCGCTGGGATACGGGGAATTGTCCGTTCTGCAGCCAATGAACTGTATGAGCTATGTTTTCGCTCTTATAATCTCGGCGATCTTCCTTACTGAACCGATAACGCCCATGACGATAGCAGGTATCATGATAATCATCTGCGGAGTATTTCTCATAGGAGGGTCCAGCGAATGACACCACAGAAAGCTCTTATTCTCGCAGTGATCCTGCTCATAGAGACCGGCGTTGCTTCTTTCGCCAGTTTTTTCCTGAAGAAAGCCTCCGGCTCCGACAACAAGATAGATATAATCAAATCCCCCTATTTCTACCTTGGGGGCGTACTGTATGTGGTCTCATCCTGCCTCAATATAGTTCTGCTGCAGGTTTTGCCCTATGCAGTTGCCATATCACTCGGTTCACTTACCTATGTATGGACGCTTTTCGTATCCCGTCTGCTGCTAAGCGAAAAGATCACTAAGCGCAAGGTGCTTGGTATGTGCGTTATCATCTGCGGAGTTGCTCTGCTGGCAGCAGGACAGGTCTGATTTGGATATCAGACTCCCGGAGGATTTCATAAAGAGAATGAGGGAGGAGCTTTCTGATGAAGCTCCTGCCTTTTTTGATTCTTATTCCTCAAAACCTCTGAAAGCTTTAAGACTGAACACTCTTAAGCTTGGCTCTTATGTCCCGGACTGCCTTAAGGGCCTTAAAAGGACACCCTGGGAGCCCTCCGGTTTTTACTATCCCGACCTGCTGCCTTTTGGCAAGTCTCCTCTCCACAGTGCCGGAGCATATTATATCCAGGAGCCCTCGGCAATGGCTCCCGTGACATATCTTGATATCGAAAAGGACATGTGCGTCCTCGACCTGTGTGCGGCTCCCGGCGGAAAAAGCACCCAGATCGCATCATATCTTGAAAACACAGGTCTTTTGATCTCCAATGAGATCATCCCGCAAAGGGCAAAGATCCTTTCACAGAATATCGAGAGACTGGGTATAGCAAATGCTCTTGTAATAAACCATGATCCCAAAGAGCTTTCTCTTATGTTTCCATCTTCCTTTGACAGGATCCTGGTAGATGCGCCATGCTCCGGAGAAGGCATGTTCAGAAAAGACACCGTAGCAGTGGACGAATGGTCTGATGATAATGTGGCACTTTGCAAAAGGCGTGGAAAGGAAATACTTGATGCCGCCGCCACCATGCTTAAGGCCGGCGGGATAATGGTCTTTTCCACCTGCACCTTCTCCCGGGATGAAAATGAGGATCAGATCCGGGATTTCCTTGCCGATCATGAAGACTTCGAGCCTGTACCCATGGATACTCTTGAGGGAGAAAGATGCGGCTATCTTGCCGGGACCATCCGTATCTGGCCTCAGGATGGCTTTGGCGAAGGGCATTTCATCGCAAAGCTGAAAAGAAAGGGCGTCCTCAAGCCGGGTTACCCCCTGCAGCGCGAAAGGACTGCGAGTTCTCTGCCCCGCCGATCTCTGAAGCCTTATCTTGATTTCATGGATGAGTTCATAATTAATCCCAAAGTAAGGGACAGGCTATGTGATATCGATAAGCTTTTCCTTTTCAAGGGAAAGCTGCATCTTGCTCCGCATCACGGATTCCCCATCCTCTCCCACATGAAGGTATCAAGGGCAGGATTGGAGCTTGGCGTCATAAAGAATGACCGTTTTGAGCCTTCTCATTCCCTTGCGCTTGCTCTTGATCCAAAGGATGTATCTAACAGCATCGACTTTGCCGAGGATTCGGATGAGGTCAGATCATATCTTAACGGCCAGACCCTCAGGTCGTCCGCTTTTTCTGATGATAAAAGAGGATACTGCCTTGTGTCAGTATCCTCTGTATCTTTAGGTTTCGGTAAATTATCAAACGGAATGCTCAAAAACCATTATCCGAAGGGCCTTAGGATCAATTACTGATAGGCCGCCCCTGGTCAATATGGTGTATTGAAGGGCTTATCGCTGTCATTATCGAATGAGGGTGTACCGGCATCCACAGACGATGTCCCCTTCTCTCCCGTAAAAGGATCATCAGGATATGCATTGGCAGTATCCGGGGAAGCGTATGAATCGGCTGAATAGGATGTATCCGTGGAATAGGATGTATAGGAATTGTCCTGTACATAGCCTGTATCTCTGCTGTAATCCGCATACCCCTGCTCACCGCGTTTCAATGTAAGATACAGATGAGCTTCCGTAGCATAAATATAAGGATATACATAGAAGATGCCCAGGATATTTAATGTCAGGATGGTTAAGATGATCCATCCTATGAATGAAAGATCCAAAACAAAGCTCTTCCATTTATTGCCATACATCATCTTCTTTGTGAGCTCAAATGCCTCCTTGGTGCTGATATCAGGTTCGTCTGTGAGTATAAAGGGTATCATCCTGTATTCGTATGACTTTATGATACCGGGAATGATGAGGAGCAATGTCCACAGGAATACCTTCAGCCCCATAATGAAGCATATCTTTACGATATTGAGATATGATCCGCTGAAAGCATAGCCTACATGACCGATATTATATTCCTCGTTCTCTGCGGCTTCCTTGTTGAACTTGTAACACCCTATGGAAACGGGCGTGATGATGAAAACGCTTATGATGAGACTGATGACCGTTGCAAAGAGGATTATCCCGCCTAATATGGCAAATACCAGTCCGAGGTTGACACTGCCCGAGATATCCTCGATTATCTTATTCATATTGCCTGTATCACCCTCAATCAGATCCTCAATATCTATCTCTATCTCTTCGTCAAGATTTGAGCTGTCGTCAGAGTAGTATGTGTTGACCTTGTTGGAAAAACTGGTTTGGAAACCGCTTAATCCTCCTATGCCTCCCGATACTATGGTTATTATCAGCGATACGAGTACACACTTCCAATAGCCGCCCTTTAATGTATTACGTCCTCCGGCCTTAACCTGGCCTATAGTCCAATTCATAATGCTCCTCCCTTTGGCAATTCATGCAAGATGGCATATCAATCCTCATTATATTGAGGAGAAACCAAATGTCAAATCTATTCCTGATCACTGTCTCCTGCCCAGTAAAGTGCTGCTCTGACTGCCCTGTGCCACCCTTTTATCATCTCAAGCCTCCTGGCGTGGTCCATGTCATGAGTAAAGGTACGCCCCAGTGCCCAGTTATCCTTTATCTCATCCTTATCCTTATAATATCCCACGGCAAGACCTGCCAGATAGGCTGCGCCTAAGGCAGTTGTCTCTATGCACTTGGGTCTTTTTACATCGCATTCGGATATGTCAGCCTGGAACTTCATAAGGAAGTTGTTTGCCGATGCTCCTCCGTCAACCTTTAATTCTCCGATCTTTACACCGGCATCCTCCTCCATCGCACAGAAAACATCATAGGATTGATATGCTATTGATTCCAGAGCCGCTCTTATGAACTGTTCCTTGTTGCAGCCTCTGGTTATGCCGAAAACACTCCCTCTGGCATACTGATCCCAGTAAGGTGCTCCCATACCCGTAAAGGCCGGCACCACGTATACTCCTCCCGTTCCCCCTCTGGCATCATCCGCATATTCCTCAGACTGTGCAGCGCTCTTGATCATCCTCATGGAGTCACGAAGCCACTGCACTGCAGCCCCGGCAACGAAAACAGAACCCTCCAGGGCATAATCGGGTTTTTCACTGCTCCCCGCCGCTATGGTGGTCAAAAGTCCGTTCCTTGATGATACGGCCTTTTTTCCCGTATTCATAAGGATGAATGAACCCGTTCCGTATGTATTCTTCACATCGCCCTCGTCGAAGCAGCATTGGCCGAAAAGAGCTGCCTGCTGATCTCCTGCGGCACCTGAAATAGGTATCCTCCCACCGAAAACTCCCTCATCGGCATATCCGTATATATAGCTTGAGGGCAAGACCTTGGGCAGGATGCTCTCCGGTATATCAAAAAGCTTCATGAGATCCTCATCCCACTTAAGATCATGAATATTGAAAAGCATCGTCCTTGAGGCATTGGTATAGTCCGTTACGTGTACCAGTCCTTTGGTAAGCTTCCATATGAGCCAGGTATCCACGGTTCCGAAAAGCAGATCCCCTCTTTCCGCCATCTCCCTGGCCCCCTCGGTATTATCAAGGATCCATTTTATCTTGCTCGCAGAAAAATAGGCGTCCGGCACGAGTCCGGTCTTATTCCTTATCATGTCCGAATGACCCGCTTCTACCATGGAGTCGATCATCCCCGCAGTCCTTCTGCACTGCCATACTATGGCATTATAAACAGGCTCTCCTGTGTTCTTGTCCCAGAGGATGGTTGTCTCTCTCTGGTTCGTTATACCTATGGCAGCTATGTCATCAGCCTTGGCGCCGATAAGAGCCATGGCCTCTGTAGCTACGGAGAGTTCCGATGACCAGATCTCCATAGGATTGTGCTCCACCCATCCCGGTTGGGGATAGTACTGGGTGAATTCCTTCTGAGCAACGGACTGTATCATCCCTTTCTTATCGAATAATATACATCTAGAGCTGGTAGTTCCCTGATCAAGGGCCATCACATATTTCGGCATATTCTCTCCTCCTTATCTTTTCCCGGCAGCTCCCGCATCGGCGCAGGATACTATATCAACTCCGGTATGAGCCGCATCCTTTAATATGACATCTCCCACACATATGGGTGCATCCACCACGACTTTACTGAGATCTGCTATCACATCATATACCTTTTCTCTTGGTATGGTATCTGCGCTCTTAACCGGCAGTGTTTTACAGTCTGCTCCAAGGAGCCGTACGGTAGTAGTGACCGTCCTTTTGGGAGCTGTAAGCTCCTCTGTTGCATACTTGACTCCCCTGGGGCAGAGATTGCCGGATACGGATACGCTTCCGTCATCACCAAGCCTTGCCGTAAGGCTGCAGCCGTTGGGACACATGATGCATGTAAGTTTATCCTCATCCACTCCCGGTCGGTATACGTTTTTCTCTTCCGAATCCACATATCCCCCGGGATCCTCACCCACACTGCCCTTCATCACATAGGCTGCGGCATTTCTTCCGGCATTGGATGCTTCCTCGGATACATGATCCACTATATCATGTACATGGAGGACATTGCCGCAGGCAAATACACCCTTTATCGAAAGCATCAGATCCTGTCCTGTTTCGGGTGCGTTCAGCCTTTCATTCATTTTAGCCCCGAGCTTGCGGGTGAGCTCATTCTCCGGTATGAGACCCACGGAATAAAGGACGGTATCGCATTCCACGTATTCTTCCGTACCGGGGATGATGTTATATCCTTCATCCACCTTGGCCACATATACCCCCTCGACTCTGTCCTTTCCCTGTATCCCGGTTACCGTATGGGAAAGCTTAAGGGGTATGTCAAAGTCTCTAAGGCACTGGATTATGTTTCTCTTGAGGCCTCCGGAATGGTCCTGTATCTCAACCACCATCTTTACCTTAGCTCCCTCAAGGGTCATCCTTCTGGCCATTATGAGTCCTATGTCGCCGCTCCCCACTATGACAACGCTCCTGCCGGGCATATAGCCGTTTATATTCACATAGAGCTGGGCAGTACCAGCGGAGAATACACCCGCTCCCCTGAATCCGGGAGTGTTCATGGAGCCTCTCGCTCTCTCCCTGCAGCCCATGGCCAGGATCAGAGCATCGGCTTTTATCCTGTACATGCCCTTGTCCCTGTTCATGCAGGTTACGATCTTATCTCCATCCTCATCAACCCCAAGGTCCACAACCATGGTCTGAAGTTCATAGGGGATATGAAGGTCTTCGATCTTCTTTTCATATCTGGCGGCATATTCGGGACCGGTGAGTTCCTCTTTGAAGGTATGCAGTCCGAAACCGTTGTGTATGCACTGATTGAGTATGCCTCCCAGTCTTACATCCCTCTCCAGGATGAGGATATCCGACACTCCCGCATTGTAAGCAGCCTCTGCTGCCGCCATTCCCGCAGGACCTCCTCCGATGATAACCATGTCATGTCTGATCATATATCATCACCGCCTTCCTGCCTGCCATCTTCCCTCCATGGCTCTTTATTCAGTCCCTTCAGTATACCGGAACCCCTGTCCGCCTTGAGTATGTTCACAGGATCCAAGGAGAGTTCTCTTGACAGTATGTCCACAACCTTTGGCTGGCAGAATCCTCCCTGACATCTGCCCATGCCCGCCCGGACCCTTCTCTTTACAGCGTCCACTGTCCTTGCACCCACCGGACGCCTGATGGCCTGCAGTATCTCAGCCTCGCTTACAAGCTCACATCTGCATATGATATTTGCATAGGCAGGATCCTCTGCTATAAGGGAATTCCTCTCCTCATCGGATGCAAGATTCATGGAAGGTATGCCGGATCTTTCGGCGATAAAATCACTCTTCAGATCTGCCGGGTCTCTGTCGTTCAACAGCTTTGCCACATATTCTCCTATGGCCGGGGCTGCAGAAAGACCCGGGGATTCTATCCCTGCAACATCTATGAAGTTCTCTGCATCGGGAGCAAAGCCTATGATAAAATCTCCGCCTTTCTCCTTGGCCCGAAGTCCCGCAAAGGATGTTATGATCCGGCCTTTTGGCACATCCGCCACGCTACTTAAAGCAGTTTCCAATATACTCGCAAGTCCCTCTCTTGTAGTATTCACTCCTTCTTTATCATCAGCGGTATCCGATGTGGGACCCACCATGAGATTGCCGTGAACCGTAGGTGTCACCAGCACTCCCTTGCCTTTTTCCGAAGGCAGCTGGAACAGGGTATGCTTCACATATCCTCCTACCTCCTTGTCAAACAGACAGTATTCTCCCCGCACGGGCTTTATGGAGATATCGTCTCTGCGGCATGCCATGGCATGTATTCTGTCGGCATATACTCCTGCTGCATTGATCACATATTTTGCTCTGATATCCCCGGCTGAAGTAACAAGTATGTATCCACTGTTTTCCTCTCTGATATCCCTGACCTCGGCCTCCCTCCTGAACTCCACTCCGTTAACTGCCGCATTCTCGGCCATGGCACAGGTGAGCATGAAGGGATCCACGATGGCACCGCTTGGGACATATAATGCCTTATCCACTCCCTCGGCTACTGCCGGCTCCATATCAAGGATCTCATCACGGTCTATGATCCTGAGGCCCTCTACTCCGTTTTTTATTCCCCTGTCATAGAGTTTTATAAGAGCTGCCTCATCCTGATCCTCTCTTTTGAGGACCAGGGATCCGTTTTTCCTGTAGTGAAAATCCAGCTGCTTAGAAAGCTCCTCCATCATGAGTGAGCCCTTAACATTCATCAAAGCCTTCATGGTACCGTTTGGAGCATCATATCCCCCGTGTACGATGCCGGAATTGGCCTTTGAAGTACCCTCACAGATATCCGTGCATCTCTCCAAAAGCACCACCTTGCGATCGTACATGGATAAATACCTGGCGATGGAGCAGCCGATAACTCCCCCTCCTATTATGGCTACATCATACATATCCTATCTCCCTCTCCTTTTTATTATTTTCTCCCATCCTCTAAACCCTGCCATCCGCCGGAAAACCATATTGCATATATTTTTGCGTCCCACAATCAGAAACACGCATTTATGCGGGTTTCGTGATAT
>CAMOIV010000082.1 GCA_946616305.1 uncultured Lachnospiraceae bacterium
ATCTGTCGCTGCCTTTTGTGCGGCTGCGTCCGCCGCTGCCTTGGCTTTGGCCGCTTCCTTCGCAGCTGCCGCTCTTTCAGCTGCGAGCCTTGCCTGTTCTGCAAGAGCCGCCTTCTGTTTGTCGGACAGATCAAACTTCAATACCGTCTTCTCCACTCCGGGCTCCGTGTATTCCACACCCATGGACAGAGACCTTTTGGGGCAGTTCTCCACACAGTTTCTGCACTGGATGCAGGAAAAGGGTCTTATTGACCAGGTCTGTTCCTTTTTATCTATCTTGATGGCGCCCGTGGGACATCTCATCTGGCACAGTGTACAGAGGACGCATTTGTCCATATCGTTTATCACATGCCCTCTGGTGCCCTCTTTAAATGATGCGGGAGCGTCGGGATACTTCTCCGTTGCCGGGGAACGGAACAGGTTCTTTAATTGTGTTTTCGAAAAATTACCCAGTGGCATCTTCTATCCTCCAGTCAGCGCTCCGTGCAGGATATGCATGGATCCACCGCGACCACCAGTATCGGAACATCTGCCAGGTCACAGCCTGCCAGTGTCTTTACCAGTCCCGGTACGTTTGCAAAGGTGGGAGTCCTGACTCTCATCCTCTCTATGAATTTCTTGCCCGAGGCATGTACATAATAGCATGCTTCCCCTCTGGGCTGCTCGATCACCGTCATGTATTCACCGTTGGGGAACCCCTTTACCGGAACGGAAACCTCTCCCTCCGGCATAGTTTCGATGCACTGTCGGATAATGCTTACGGACTGGTATATCTCTCCTATCCTTACCTTGCACCTGCCATAGGAATCACCCTCGCCAGATGTGATCACGTCAAAATCTATCTTGCCGTATGCGGCATAGCCTCTCAACCTGTTGTCAAAGGCAACTCCGGACGCCCGAAGGAAGGGCCCCGTGCATCCAAGCCTTGCAGCTTCCTCCGCCGACAGGTATCCTATGCCTTTGAGCCTGCTCATGACCGCCGTGTCATTGAGGAAGGTATTCTCACAGTTCCTGATGCTCTCCTCTATGCTCTCAAGTACAGGCAGGAAACCCTTCAGCATCTCGTCGGAGACGTCATGCCTTAATCCGCCTATCTTGAGGATGGAGAATATCACCCGTCCGCCTGTAGCAGCCTCCAGCATATCAAGGACCTTTTCCCTGATCTTCCATGTCTCCATGAAAAGACTCTCAAAGCCGAAGGCGTCAGCCATAAGCCCCATCCACAGTATATGAGAATGCATCCTTGAAAGTTCAAAAAGTATGGTCCTTATGTGATCGCACCGATCGGGCAGCTGGATATTCATGATATGCTCTATGGCGTCCACATATCCGTAGCCGTGACCATAGGAGCAGATGCCGCATATACGCTCTGCCACGTATACCATGTCATTAAAGTCCTTCTTTGTCACAAGACTCTCAAGTCCCCTGTGTACAAAGCCGATGGACGGCACCGCTTCTATCACTTTCTCGTCTTCCACCACGAGATCTATATGTATGGGCTCAGGCAGCACAGGATGCTGCGGCCCGAAAGGGATTACGCTTCTTTTTCCTGCCATATGGCTCCTCCAAATAACAGATCGCTTACCTATGCGAAGGGTTTCTCTTCCGATGTACGATACAGACCACCCTTATAATCGTGATTGATCCCGTCTATCTCAATACCGAAAAGGTCATGTATCTCATTCTCATAAAGATATGCCGCTTCAAAGATATCCGTAACACTGGGGATATGTACTCCGGGGGATATGGTGATCTTTACATTTCTCATATCATCAGCCTTGCCAAAGGTGTACAGGACCTCGTAATCCTCCCCTATCTTTGTGGCACAGATCTGCATGATATGATATCCGGCAACGGATATCTCCTTCATCTTATTTAACAGCTCGATATGCTCTATCTCTTCAAGATTCTGAAGCATCCGTATCCTCCTTTGTTTCACTCTCCCCGGCTTTTTCCTCAAGCAGGGCCTTGTACTCGGAAGATGTGAGACTTCTCTTTCCTTCCTTCTTGAACGCCCTTTCCTTTTCGTCCAGGATCTCCAGGGCTTTAACCACTCCGTCAATGAGTGCCTCGGGTCTTACGGCACAGCCCGGAACATATACGTCCACAGGTATCACCTTATCCGTGCCTCCCAGGATATTATAGCAATCCTTGAAGATACCTCCGTCGCAGGCACATATCCCACAGGCAAGGACCACCTTCGGATCCGGCATCTGATCGTAGATCTGCCTTATCACGTCCTTATTCTGGGAGTTAACGCCTCCCGTGCAAAGGAGTATATCCGCATGCTTCGGATTCCCTGTGTTGATGATCCCGAATCTCTCCACATCAAATCTGGGTGCTGTGGATGCCAGAACCTCTATGTCACATCCGTTGCAGCTGCTCCCGTCGTAGTGAAGCAGCCATGGACTTTTTGAAACTCTCATAACTCTTCTCCTTCTACAGGAACAATGACAAGATCAGAAGATTCGCCCCGCCTGCAAACAGTGTAACGATGTAGCTGTACTTAAGCAGAAGCTCCCACTTTACTCTGGGGAAGATATTGTCGATCAAGGACATGGAGAACATCACTGCCCCTACTGCTATAACAGCATATATTATGCTTACCGGGTTATCGTATAAGAAGAACAATCCGACCATGGCAAGCATCATTACCTTTTCATACAGCTCCGCAAGTTCATAGAATCCATATAAACGTCCCGAGAGATCTCCCGTAAGTCCCTTTATCAGCTCCTGATGTGCGTGATGTGAGGTGGAAAGATCAAAGGGTGATTTCCTGAACTTTATTATCAGTATAAACCAGAATCCTATAAAGAACCCCGGCATGGTCACTATGGGCGCGAAGGATGTCCTGATGATATCCGATACATAAAAGGATCCTGTTGTAAGATAGAATCCCACGGCACACAAAAGCATCATGGGCTCATATGACATCATCTGCAAAAGCTCTCTTTGAGCGCCTATCTCCGAATATGCCGCATTTACGCTGTATGAGGCAAGGATCAGGAACACCTCTGCCATGGTAAGGGAGAACAGCATCAGCAGGAGATCTCCCCCGCCGAACAATATGACGCCGCTGCCTAGAGCAAATACAAAATGGGCGATGATCAGTATCTTCTGTATCCTGTTTACAACTGCAGCCTCCTTGGAAAAAAGCTTTAAGAGATCATACCAGGGCTGCATGATCTTAGGTCCCTTTCTCCCCTGCATCCTTGCGGTAACCTTACGGTCAATACCCGAGATAAGACTGGAGATCATGGGTGTGAACAGTATATATATGATAATGGAGATAACCGCTCTAATATCGATCATATCAGCAGCCCTCCTATGGTACACAGAGTGATCATGATGATCACAAAGGAAGCACTCAGGATGACACAGGGCTTGAATATCTTCTTTTCTCCAAACAGGTCACTCATATACCAGTTGGACAGTTCCTGCTCCTTCCTGTCGCCGGTGCTGTCAAAAAAGCTCATATCATCTCCGGTATTAAATCCGGACATATAGGATGATACCTGTCTGTCATCGGGCCTGTTGACCATCCTCATGATAAGAGGCAGCAGGCATATGCATACCACCATTATCCCCATGATGATAAAATCCGAATTCCCGATAAGTGTTATGTCCGATACACCGAACATCACAGACAGCAAGGGCGCCACCATAAACCTGCTCACCATCGGATACAGTGTGCAAAGAACGATGACCGTGACAGAAAGAGGATACATGGCAACCCATCCGGTCAGCCCTACCTTGTCATCCTCTCTTGCGCATCCCTTGGGAACCATAAAGATCTTGCCAAGCCATTTGATCCAGTAGAACAAGGTGGACGCAGAGCCGAAGCAAAGGAACATGGTAAGATACACACATCCTGAATCCACAAAGGCCCGAAGAGCCGCCCACTTGGCGACACACATACCCAGAGGAACAAGAGACATCCCGAAGATGCCGGTGATCATTATGAACGCAAGCCTGGGGAACCTGACTATCATGCCCTGCATATCTTCAATGTCCCTTGAATGAGTTGTATTCTCGAAAACTCCAACTGACATGAACATCATGGATTTCGTGACTGCATGGAAGATAAGGAGCATTATCCCTGCCCATACCGCCTCATGCGTTCCGCATCCTGCAGCTGCCGTGATCAGTCCCAGATTGGAAACCGTCGAGTAGGCCAAAACCTTCTTACCGTCGGATGCTCCTATGGCGAGAAGAGAAGCCGCAAAGAACGTAAAGCCTCCTACGGCCGTCACCATTATCCCCGCATATGAAGCCCTCATAAGGGGAGAAAGTCTGATGAGCAGATACACTCCGGCTTTGACCATGGTTGCGGAGTGAAGAAGCGCAGAGGTAGGAGTAGGTGCCACCATGGCTCCCAAAAGCCATGAAGAAAACGGCATCTGGGCGGATTTCGTCAGAGCTGCAAATGAAAGCAGGGATACCGGCAGCATGACCATGATGGGATATGTGGAAAAATACTGAAGCTCCGATATGCATGATACCCGCAGTATAGTGGAACAGAAAAGGATGGCGATCATAAATCCCAATCCTCCCAGCAGATTCATCCACAATGCCCTGAATGAATTAGTCACCGCTTCCCCTGTACCTGAATAACCGATAAGAAGGAAGGAACATACTGACGTTATCTCCCAGAAGAAATACATCCATGAGAGATTGTCCGATGTGACAAGTCCCATCATGGCTCCCAGGAATACAAACAGCATGGCAAGGAAGTATCCGGACCTGTCCTTAACCTCGGTATGATGGATGTGATAATCCTTGATATAGCCTGTGGCATATATACATATGAGGGATCCCACTATCCCCACGATGAGCACCATGATCACGGTAAGCTCATCGATCCTGATATGCATGGCGGTACTCTCGGCTCCTCCGAAAAAGTCCATATACAGGATAGGAAGAGTTCCCAGCGCGGACAGTATCATGACATAGTATTTCCTGAACCGTACAGCCTGAGAAAAGACAAGCAGCATCAGCAGCAACTCTCCTGCAGCGATGACCCTGTCGATCTCATGTGTCCGGTCGAGATATGCTATCCCCTGCGATATGGCAGGGTCCGACATATTGGTAAAAGCAAATAAAACCGTTGCAGCCATTTCCGAAACCGCACCGATCAAAACCAGGATAGTTCGTATAAGTGAATCCGTTTTCATAAAATACAAAAGTGCTGCTATGCAAAACGGAAATAAGATTAAAAATGCCAAACAGGTCAATTCCTGTTCCCCCTGATCTGCCCTTTGTCCACTGTACTATAACACTATTTTATGGACTCTTCAATGAAATCGCAAATTACGACCCCTCCCGGCACAGCGCAGGCGTTCTGTGCATCAAACCGGTTATTCCACATTTATCCCGGATCCCTCAGGGACCCAGAATTCTATATCATAGGATGTCCTTCCCATATCGAGGGTCAGGGTGTCGATCCTGGTATACCCTCCTCTTTGCAGAGTATCCGTACTGACAACCTCCTCTACCCCGGGGATAGTAGCTACCAGGGCGAATCCCTTATCCGCCACCTTCTTTGCAGCATCCTTCCGATATGAAAGGGACTTTTCCATCACATCATCACCATAGGGAAAGAGCTTTTGATATACCTCGGATGATCCGTATTCCTCCAGAAATCTTTCCGTAATGGCCATCTCATGTCCATTGTCATACAGATATCTGTCATTCGCAAGGGCGTTGTATCCAAGCGGTGCTATGTATAAAACCTCGCCTATTTGGGCCCCGGCATCGCAATATGCATATGCCTTGTCCCACACCGTCCTTGCATCTGATGAAAGACTGTATATGGGAAGTCTCTGTGTGATCCTGTATGTGGTAAACATGGAGATCACTATCAACAGACACATGATCCCGTTGCTGAACCATTTATCGGCTTCTTCATCCGTTACAAATCCTTCCAGGGCGATAAAGGTATATATCACAACCGACGGCATGAGAAGCTGCAGATAGTATGAAAGCCAGGCTCCGTCATTCTGTCCCAGATAGATAAGAGCGGCCATGGCAACAAAGCTGTGTATCACCAGCAGGCGGGATGATTCAAAGGAAGGCCGTCTCTTTATAAAAGCCATGACCACTCCCAACGCCATCCCGATAAATAGAAAGATGAATATGCCCGCAAGACTCTTTAGCTGCAGTACCTCATATGCATAACCCGTTGATACGGGCTGCGCTCCTCCTGTTGCAAGGACCGCCTGCGCCCTAAGGGAGCAGAGTGCAAAGAGGGAATCGGATACGGACTGCCCCGACACTCCATGAACTATAAGCAGCGAGTACGTAAAGAAAAGTGGGCACGTGATCTGTATAACTATCACGGAAAGAGCCATGAGAAGGATCCCTGTGAATGTAAGGCGAAGCCATCTGGCCCTGTCCGTAATGAACAGATATATAAAAAGGCTTACGGCAACTATAACAAAATACTGCTTGGTGTAAAAAAGAGCGACAGCCGTAACGGCCTGAAATACTTCTCTATAAGGCAGGTTCTTTCTCGTCTCCATGAAAAAGATGAGAACCAGCAGTGTAACACCAAGGGTATCGGGTACGATATTCACATAACCGTAACGCCATGTACATGCAATAATGAAAAGAAAGGCACAGGATGCAGGCAGGAGAGTTTCCGTCTTTTCCCTGACCATGATAAAGGCCATGACACCTGCCACAAGAACACAGATCAGTGCCATGAAATAGTGAAGCGGTATCAGGCTTGCAAAAGGCAGGACAAAGTGTACTGCCGCAACCAGCAGTGAGAACAAAGGTCCGTACTGATATACCGTTGTCGGGAGATCCTGCTCCAGCACCTTTGCGGAATAGGGATTGATCCCCTTGATAAAACACTTTGTCAGATCAACATTGGCACACTCCCTGTATTCATTGGGTATGTCCATATTGAGAAAACAGGCTGTACACATATTGATGACAAAGTACAACGCATACAGGATCACTATAAAAGCGATCACATTCAAAATTAGCCGGCGGCGCATGCCACCGGCTAATCCTATTCCTATTCTGTCTTTCAGGCTATCAAACCTCAAATCTACCCTCTGTATCTCCGTTTACTACAAAGTATACTGCTGACTCTTCGGGCTTGAAGTAATAGTCAACCTTCTTGACCTCGGACATCTTACGTCCCATGTCATATGTCCAAACACCCTCAAATGCCTCGTCGATAGAAGTCTTTGTGATGTCCCGTCCATTAAACTGGACAGTTATATCGCTTGCAACCTTCTTGGGTGCAGCTGCCTTTGTTGCTGTCTTGGCTGCTGCTGCCTTCTTAGGTGCTGCCTTCTTAACTGTAGCCTTCTTTGCTGCTGCCTTCTTAGGTGCTGCCTTTGCTGCAGTCTTGGTTGCAGCAGCTTTCTTAGCTGTAGTCTTCTTTGCCGCTGTTACCTTCTTAGGCACTGCTGCCTTCTTGGGTGCTTCTGCCTTCTTAGGTGCTTCTGCTTCCTTCTTAACTGTCTCAACCTTAGCGGCTGCTTCCTTCTTAGGTGCTGCCTTCTTTACTGCTGTCTTCTTAGCGGCTGCCTTCTTGGGTGCTGCCTTCTTGGTTGTGGCTTCCTTTTTGGCTGCTTCTGCCTTCTGCTTAGCCTTGGGCTCCTCAATAGAATTGATCTTTACAACTCCATCAGCCGGCTTCTCCGTTGCGGCTGAAGCGACCGCTCTTTTAATAATTGCCATCTCTATCTCCCTTCAAAATATAAGCAAAAAAACCTATTTCAGCGGTTAGTGTATTCCAAAGATACTGTGTTGTCAATATTTTCTGCACTTTTTAATCTGTAAAACAGTTTTTCCGACGAGATGTTGTCCTTTGAAATGCACACCTTCAATGTATCGATGTACAGTTTTTCCTTGACGTATTTCAGCACAGCCGTGATCGCTTCATAGGCATATCCTTTTCTCCTGAAGTCAGGGAAAATGGCGTATCCCAGCTCCGGCTCGCCATCCTCTCCGGCATTGACGATCCCTACCTGTCCAATAATATTCCCACCTTCTTTAAGAGTCACTGCCCATATCCCATACCCGAACAGACGGTACTGATTTTTGATATAGTCTTTTATATATTCTTTATCGCACCATGGTTCCCCGGCTTCGGAAAGATCGTCCTCCACAGATAACTCCCTTATCACCAGACGATCAGTGATGGCTATCTCCCATGGAATGTCCCTTGATCTTTCATACCACTTCTCACAGAGATCGGCATCGATATCCTCAAACCCCAGAATGATGCATAGGCTTTCACTGTCTTCAAGGTCATAGGTGACAAAAGGAAGGCCAAGACTCTTTGCAGACTCTACGCCCTCTCGCGTTCCAAGTATGCACAATGTGCCTGCGAAAGATACGGAAACCGCTGTCTTGTCTGAGGCAACGGTCTTAATGTCCGACACATCCACCCGGTGTTTATAAAGATCAGACAGGAGGTCAGATATATACTCTGCCTCCTGTACTCTTTTATCATATAAGACTGTTTTCAGATATCTCACAGCTTTTCCGGTTCCGGATATGTCACGCCGAAGGTATCAACGGTCACAGTCTTCATCCTCTGCTCCTCAAGCGGGCGGTCACCAAAGTCCGTGGGACACTCTGCTATCTCATTGACTACCTCCATACCCTCCGTCACTTTACCAAAGGCGGCATAATCGCCATCCAGATGGGGAGAGTCCTTGTGCATGACAAAGAACTGGGAGCCTGCGCTGTCGGGCATATTGGTCCTTGCCATGGAGAGAACACCGGCCTTATGCCGCAGATCATTCTTAAATCCGTTGCTGCTGAATTCTCCTTTTATGGAATAGTCCGGGCCTCCCATCCCCGTTCCGTCGGGGTCTCCTCCCTGTATCATGAATCCCTTTATCACTCTGTGAAATATCACCCCGTCATAGAATCCCCGGTTGATCAGAGAAATGAAATTATTAACGGTATTCGGAGCCACATCAGGGTAAAGCTCAGCCTTGAACACCTTCCCGTTTGACATCTCAAAAGTTACTACGGGGTTCTTGTTTTCGGACATTTTGATCTCCTCCTTGATTGTTTATTTTTACGTACTTTACGTTAAGAGATTGTTCATAAATCCTTTAAAATTCTTTTATGCATACAAAATGTTTTATTCACTTTCGTTAATTATACTTTGTATCATAAAAGAAATAAACACATGAAATCGAACGACTCGTTATTACAAAACTTTTTCATAAATTAGCCCGATATCCGATGGATGTCGGGCTCCTCCCTTTTAAACCCCTTTTTTGATCCGGGATT
>CAMOIV010000083.1 GCA_946616305.1 uncultured Lachnospiraceae bacterium
TTCCTAGTCACATAGCCGAGAAAAAACTTCAAGCAGAAAATATCTTCTTCCCGCCGAGCAAAAAACACAAAAAAGCATATATTAATGATACAAATATACAGCATCGAATATTTGTTCGATATGTGTTTGCAAAACCCAAATATTGTGGTAAAATACATGGGTTGGTGCAATATATAGATGATCAACACAGATAAATACTGTATGTGAGGATATAAGATGGCAAAGGATAGCGAAAACTACGGCGCCCAAAGCATCCAGGTGCTGGAGGGTCTTGAGCCTGTCAGGCTAAGACCCGGTATGTATATAGGATCCACCGGAGTAAAGGGCTTGAACCATTGTCTGTACGAGATAATGGACAACTCGGTGGATGAGCATCTGGCAGGATACTGTTCAACCATTAAGGTTACACTGGAGGCTGACGGCTCTGCTACGGTAGAGGATGACGGAAGAGGTATCCCGGTAGGGATGCATGAGAAGGGGATCTCCGCAGAGAGAGTGGTTCTTACAACTCTCCATGCCGGAGGTAAATTTGACGGCGCTTCATATAAGACTTCGGGAGGATTGCACGGTGTGGGCTCGTCTGCGGTAAATGCCCTGTCCAGTTCTCTTGATATAGTCATCAAGCGTGACGGAGTCATATCTCACGACCATTATGAAAGAGGCGTACCCACAGTTGAGCTGATAAATGGGCTGCTGCCTGTTATCGGCAGGACCAACAGGACCGGAACAAAGATCAATTTCAAACCGGATCCGGAGATCTTTGATACGGTCAGGTTCAAGGCAGATGAGATAAAGTCCAGACTCCATGAGACTGCATATCTGAATCCCGAGCTAACCATAATCTACAAGGATCTAAGAGGCAGTGAGCCTGATGAAGAAACCTATCATGAGCCTGAGGGCCTTGTGGGCTTTATCAAGGACATGAACCGCAACAACGAAGCCATCAGCGACATTGTGTATTTCAAAGGCGTATCGGAGGGTATAGCCATAGAGGTGGCCTTCCAGTATGTCAATGAATTTCACGAAGAGGTCCTGGGCTTCTGTAACTGTATCTACAATTCCGAAGGAGGCACTCATATCACGGGATTTAAGGCCCAGTTCACCCAGGTCATGAATTCCTATGCCAGACAGCTGGGTATATTAAAGGACAAGGATGCCAACTTCAACGGTACGGATATCAGGAACGGTATGACCGCTGTCATCTCCATAAAGCATCCCGATCCAAGGTTTGAGGGACAGACCAAGACGAAGCTTGACAATCAGGATGCATCAAGAGCTGTTGCAAAGGTCACGGGAGATGAGATACAGCTGTATTTCGACCGTAATCTTGACACCCTAAAGGCTATACTTGCCAGCGCGGAGAAGGCTGCCAAGATCAGGAAGGCCGAGGAGAAGAGCAGGACCAACCTTCTTACGAAGCAGAAATATTCCTTTGATTCCAACGGTAAGCTTGCAAACTGCGAATCCAGGGATCCTGCTGAATGCGAGATCTTCATAGTAGAGGGAGATTCTGCAGGAGGCAGTGCCAAGACAGCCAGAAACCGCATGTATCAGGCCATACTTCCCATCAGAGGAAAGATATTGAATGTTGAGAAGGCCTCTATAGACAAGGTGCTTGCCAATGCAGAGATAAAGACCATGATCAATTCCTTCGGGTGCGGTTTCTCTGAGGGCTACGGCAACGATTTCGACATATCGAAGCTCCGTTATGACAAGATCATCATAATGGCGGATGCGGATGTGGACGGCGCCCATATAGCGACTCTGTTGCTGACTCTCTTTTTCAGATTCATGCCGGAGCTCATTACGGAAGGCCATGTGTATATAGCCATGCCGCCCCTTTACCGGGCGCAGCCCAAGAAGGGTGAGGCGGAGTATCTCTATGATGACAGAGCCCTTGCGGAATACAGAAAGACTCATAAGGGAGACTTCATCCTTCAAAGGTATAAAGGTCTGGGTGAGATGGATCCGGAACAGCTTTGGGAGACAACACTTGATCCAAAACGCCGCATGATGAGAAGGGTATCCATAGACGATGCCAGGATGGCTTCATCCACCACCGAGCTTTTGATGGGCAATGATGTGGCACCAAGACGTGATTTCATATATGAGCATGCGCATGAGGCGCTGCTCGATATCTGATCAGATAATTAGGAAAGGCAGATCCAGATAATGAATACGGACGAGAAGAACATAATAGATTCCGAATACTCCGACATAATGCAAAAGTCCTATATCGACTATGCCATGTCGGTGATCATATCAAGAGCCATACCTGATGTCAGGGACGGTCTGAAGCCGGTGCAGAGAAGAACTCTGTATGATATGAGCGAGCTGGGATTAAGGTCAGACAGACCTTATCGTAAATGTGCCCGTATCGTTGGTGATACCATGGGTAAGTATCATCCTCACGGTGACAGCTCTATATATGAAGCCCTGGTAGTCATGGCACAGGATTTCAAGAAGGGTAAGACTTTGGTTGACGGACACGGCAATTTCGGATCCATAGAAGGAGACGGTGCCGCAGCCATGAGATATACCGAGGCAAGGCTTGAAGCCTTTACGGAGGAAGCCTTCCTTAAGGACCTTGATAAGAACACCGTTGATTTCGTACCGAATTTTGATGAGACCGAGAAGGAACCGGAGGTGCTCCCTGTAAAGATACCGAATTTCCTGGTGAACGGTTCCGAGGGTATAGCCGTAGGTATGGCTACATCCACGCCTCCCCACAACCTGAAGGAGGTCATAGAAGCCGAGAAGGCCTATATATCAGACCCCGATATCACCACAGAGGGTCTTATGGAATATATAAAGGGACCTGATTTTCCTACAGGCGGGATCATAACCAATGCTTCGGAGCTGCCCGAGATATACGAAAGCGGCACAGGCAAGGTCAAGATAAGAGGCCGCATACAGGAGGAAAAGGGCAGGAACGGCAGAAAGCTCCTGGTAGTCACCGAGATACCCTACACCATGACAGGATCGGGCATAGGCAAGTTCATGTCTGATGTGATCGATCTGGTGGAGAGCAGGAAGACCACGGATATAATAGATATCTCAAACCAGTCCTCCAAGGAGGGCATAAGGATAGTCATAGAGTGCAAGAGAGAGGCTGACACCGAGAATCTCAAGAATCTCCTGTATTCCAAGACCAAGCTGGAAGATACCTTCGGTGTGAACATGCTGTCCGTACATGACGGCAGGCCCAAGACCATGGGCCTTAAAGAGATAATATCCGCCCATACCGCCTTCCTGTATGAACTCAACACCAGGAAATATACGGATCTTTTGGAGAAGGAGACTGCAAAGAGCGAGATCCAGGAGGGTCTCATAAAGGCTTGCGATCTTATCGATCTGATAGTTGAGACCTTAAGAGGCTCGAAGGACCGCCAGACCGTGATCCGATGCCTGACAACTGGTGATACCACCGGCATCAATTTCAGATCAAGGCTTTCGGAAAAGGAAGCCGCTAATTTCAATTTCACTCTGAATCAGGCCAATGCCATCCTGGATATGAGACTTGCAAAGCTCATCGGACTGGAGCTCGAAGCACTTATAAAGGAGCATGATGCCACATTAAAGGCCATAGCGGAATATAAGGACATCCTGGAAAAGCCTGCATCCATGAGGCGAAGGATAAGAGCGGATCTTGATGAGATCGGCAGCAGATATGCGATGGAGCGAAGGACTGATATCACTGATGCCCAGACTGCAGTATTTACCGAAAAGCCCATAGAGGAAATGGATGTTTACTTCGTAATGGACAGATTCGGATATGCCAGGACCATAGACTGCGCCACCTTTGAGAGGAACAAGGAGACCATAGAGAGTGATGAGGCCTTCCGGTATGTATTCTTAACAAAGAACACAGGACGTGTCGGCATATTCACAAATACAGGAGTGCTGCATATCATAAGGGTTATGGATCTGCCTCTTACAAAGCTGAGAGATAAGGGCATACCCATAGATAACCTGAGCAAATTCGATTCCTCCAAGGAGAATTTCATATATATCGATGATATGGACAGGATCGTGGCATCCAGGCTCATATTCATAACAAAGAAAGCCATGATGAAATTCGTTGACGGTGCGGAATTCGATGTCATGACAAAGCGTACGGTAGGGGCCACCTCCTTGGGAGCAGGTGACGAGCTTCATATGATAAAGGCATATGACGAGGAGGTGGACAGACAGGTTCTGCTGCAGACCGAGGGAGGCTTCTTCATCAGATTTGCCATATCCGAGATACCAGAAAAGAAGAAGGGCGCTGTGGGCGTAAGAGCAATGAAGCTTCAGGATGGCGACAGGATAGAGGCTGTATATTACATGAACTTTGCCGATGAGAGAGTGATAGAATACAAGGGACGACAGATGCCGCTTACACATGTGAAGCTGTCCAAGAGAGACGGAAAAGGAACGAAAGTGAGGGTTTAGGTCTTATGAGGGTCATCGCAGGATCTGCAAGGCGCATAGAGCTTAAGAGTCTCCCGGGTAATGATACCAGACCGACTCTTGACAGATATAAGGAAACGCTCTTTAATACGATACAGTCCTATGTGCCGGATTCTTTATTCATCGATGTGTTCGCAGGTACGGGCTCCATAGGCATAGAGGCCTTAAGCCGGGGAGCAAAAAGCGCCATATTTATAGAGAATAACCGCAGGGCCGTAAAGGTCATAAACGAAAACCTTGAAAAGACACATCTTACAGATAAGGCTTATGTCCTTACAGCCGATGCGGTAACGGGGCTTATGCAGTCGGAGAAGCACGGAAGGGCGGATGTGATATATATAGATCCGCCGTACAATATGGGACTTGAAGAAGTCACACTAAGGTTTCTGAGGGATTCCGCACTTTGCGATGAGGACACTCTCATAATATGCGAGGCATCCAATGATACTACCTTTGATTATCTGAGCGATCTGGGCTTCATGATCGTCAAGACAAAGGATTACAGGACCAACAGGCATGTATTCATAACCAGAGCATAAGGCTTGATCCAAAGGAGAGTATATGGCAAAAGCAGTTTATCCGGGATCCTTTGATCCCATCACCTTGGGACATATGGATGTCATCAAAAGAGCATCGGAATTATTCGACGAGCTGACGGTGGCAGTTCTTAACAACAGCACAAAAACTCCGTTGTTTTCTGTAGATGAACGTGTTAATATGTTACAGGAAGTCTGCGCGGATCTCCCAAATGTCAGGGTTGATCACTTTTCGGGGCTGACAGCCGACTATGTCATAAAGAACGGTTTTAATTCCATAATTCGTGGATTAAGGGCCGTAACTGATTTCGAATACGAGCTTCAGATGGCACAGACCAACAGAAAGCTGGCTCCACGTGCAGATACCGTATTTCTCACCACAAGTCTGGAGTATGCCTACCTTTCATCGACCACAGTTAGGGAGGTTGCTTATTACGGCGGTGATATATCAAGATTTGTCCCGGAGGGGATAGACAAGATAATATATGAGAAATACAAAGACATAAAGAAAAAATAAAGGGATCATAAAATGGCCAGTAAAATCGAACAGACAATTGATGACATCTATGATTATCTTGAAGGCTGCAAATATGCTGCCTTCAGTAATAAGGAAAGCATCATCGTCAACAAGGACGATATATACGAATTATTGGAGGAATTAAAGAGGAATACTCCGGAGGAGATAAAGAGCTGCAGACAGATGGTGGCAAACAGGGATCAGATCCTGGAGAATGCCAAAGCAACGGCAGCAAAGATGCTCTCACAGGCAGAAGCAAAGCAGGGTGAGCTCATCGAAAAGAATGAGATCATGCAGCAGGCATATGCCCAGGCTATAGAGGTTGTGAATCAGGCAAATATCAATGCCCACGACATATTGAATCAGGCTGCATCCGAAGCCAACAGCTATCAGCTGTCCGCCATAAAATATACAGACGATTCCCTGGCAGGCATTTCCGATATCCTCAACAAGGCCATAAATGACGCGCAAAGCAGATATTCGGATCTTATCCAGGCTCTGAACAATTGCCTGCAGATAGTTACCAATGACAGAGCACAGCTTGCCATGACAAGCGATACCGAGCTGATCAGTATACCGGGAGTTTCACAGACTGCTTCCTCCAGAGGAGCATCTCAGTCTCAGGCCTCCGCCAGGAGCAGTGCATCAAGAACCACTGCCCAGACAGCCAGAACTTCGGGAACACAGCAGATGAGTCAGACGGCACAAGCTGCCGGTTCGCAGACAACAGCACAGCAGTCAGCGGCATCGACACAACAGGCTGTGGCACAACAGGCTGCAGGTCAGGCACAGGTTCAGTCTCAGGCAGCACAGGCACAGGCAGTTTCCCAAACATCATATGCCCAGGCAGCCCAAGCAGCAGCGCATACTGCACAGGCAGTTCAGGCAGCAAAACAGCAGGCCGTGACAATGCAGCAATCAACAGTTCAGCAGGCTGCATCAGGACAACAGATGACACAACAGATGCAGCAGGCAGCACAGGCTCAGAGCAGACAGGCTGCGATGCAGCGTCAGGCTGATCAGCAGGGCCCCGGGACGGCACAGAGACCTCCCAGCATAGACAGAGCTTCTTCCATACGTGAAGAGATCAACGATGATGATATAGATAATATCTGAAAACAAAGATCCTAAGGGAGGGGAAACCCTCCCTTTCTTTTCCTGATAGGGAACCATACCGGAGAGCTGATGCATACAGGTTTCAGAACCGGTTTTAGATTAAAACATAATGTACAGGGGAGTACAAAATGGAAGTTTTCAAAGGACTTGAGCCCAAGAAGGTATTCGAATTCTTCGAAGAGATCACAAGGATCCCTCACGGATCCAAAAACACCAGACAATTATCGGATCATATCAAGAAATTTGCAACGGACAGATCCTTGAAGGTGATCCAGGAGCCCTGCGGCAATCTCATCATCTACAAGCCCGGCACCAAGGGATATGAGAGATCAAAGCCCGTGTGCCTTCAGGGTCATATGGATATGGTATGTGAGAAGACCTCCGATTCCAGACATAATTTCAAGAAGGATCCTCTTCCCATTGCCGTAATGGATGATGAGGTATTCTCGAGGAATACGACCCTCGGCGCAGATGACGGCATAGCTGTAGCCATGTGCATGGCTATCCTTGATTCCGATGATATCCCCCATCCCCCTTTGGAGGTTATCTTGACAGTTGATGAGGAGATAGGACTTGAGGGAGCGAAGGTCCTGAATTACGCCAGCATTAAGTCACGCAGTGTCATCAATCTGGATACTGAGGATGAGGGTGTGCTCACTGTGAGCTCTGCAGGAGGCCTAAGGGGTGCCATCGAGCTGCCTGTCACATATAAGGAGCACAAGGGCTGCGAGTACGACATAGTGATCTCAGGTCTCAAGGGCGGACATTCCGGCGATATGATCGACAAATACAACGGCAATGCCATAATGCTTTTAGGCCGCCTCTTCGTATATCTGTCATCCAGGATGAAATTCAGGATAGTGGAGCTCTCCGGAGGACTCATGGACAACGCCATCCCCAGGGAGGCAGGCTGTCATATACTGGTATCCAAGGAGAATGCAAGTATCTTTGAGGATACGGTGGCAGGCTTCGAGGAGATCATCAAGAACGAATTCATGGCCAATGAAGACAATATCATGATCTACTGCGAGGATCTGGGCGAGACCTCCAAGAAGACTCTCAGGACAGAATACACCAAAAAGATCATCTATCTTCTGGCTGCCGTACCTAACGGCGTCATAAACATGTGCCAGGAGGAGGAGCAGAAGGGCTTCGTGAAGACCAGCCTTAATTTCGGCATCACAAGACTTGATGATGAGAAGTTTCTTTTGGAAGCATCCTTAAGGAGCTCCGTTTCCACCGAGAAATATGCCTTATCCGACAGGCTGAGGCTCATAGCCGAGATGGCAGGTGCCAAGTATTACGAAAAGAGCGATTACCCCGCCTGGGAGTACTGCAAGGATTCCGAGATGAGAAAGATCTATGTGGATCTTTATACAAAGCAGAACGGACATAAGCCGGTGATCAAGGGCATCCATGCAGGACTTGAGTGCGGTATCATCTACCATGCCCTAAAACCCGTAGATATCATATCCTTCGGGCCGGATATAAAGGACGCTCATACACCCAAGGAAACTCTTTCCATCTCATCAACCGCACGCACCTATGAGCTGCTGTGCGGCATGCTGGGAGAGATGAAGTAGGATGAGGCTTGGGGCAAAAAAGGGCGAATACGGTTATATTTCCGCGATGAAGGTTAAGACGGCTCTTATTACCCTTGCAATATTCTTGTGTGCCATATCTGTATACATACTGGGTCTTTATTTCTTCAGGGAACAGAAGACCATGGTAGGCATAGTCACGGTACTTATCTGTATCCCCGCATCCATGGCTCTTGTACGGTTCATCATGTTCATGAGGTTTAAGGAGGGCGACCCGCATCTTAAGGACATGATAGACGAGCGAAGAGGAGAAGTGCCCGTATTCTACGATTCCATCATAACAACCTCGGATAAGAGCTATCCGGTCAATGCCTTCATAGCAGCATCCGGTAACCTTATAGGCTGCACCCTTTATGAGGGGATCGACGTTAAAAAGCTTGAGGAACACATAAAGGAGATATTCCGACTGAATAAATACAAGGATCTGAATATCAAGGTATTCACCGACAGCAATAAATTCTTCGAAAGACTTGATGCTCTGTCGTCTCATTACGAAAAGGCTTCGGATACGGATAGGAACATCCTCCATCTTGTGGGAAGGATATCGCTTTGAGAGAATTCAGGATAAGCGAACAGGAAGCGGGTATCAGGCTCGTAAAGTACGCCGGAAAGCTGCTTGGCGAGGCACCTGCTTCACTGATACATAAATTCATAAGGAATAAAAACATAGAGCTTAATCATAAACGCTGCAGGGAGGATGATCTCTTAAAAGCAGGAGATATGGTGGAGCTTTTTCT
>CAMOIV010000084.1 GCA_946616305.1 uncultured Lachnospiraceae bacterium
GAGAGTCCTTGCGGCTCTCTTTTTTATCGGAATAATAAGATATGTAAATGCCGGTTGCTGAGCATGATATGCAATGCAACAGCAACAAGACCTTTATTTCCCATGTCAAATCCCATGGTATCGTTTATGCTCTGAAAATCATTGATGTCTATTGTGGTCGCGGCAAATGGAGTATTATATGCGGCATTTTATGACAATGACTCGCTACTGTATTTTTGGGCTTCAATACAACATAGTCATCCATCATAAATATATTATTAACTTCAATGTTCATAGTGGATACCTCTTGTTTCAGGCAGATAATAGGTTTCATCTTTCAACATCATTTCCATAGATTTATCTGAAGGGATCGGTGACTCAATATAAAAATCAGAACTACAAACCGGGATATGATCATGGGCCAATTCTATCATAATTCTTGACGATATCAATGGGATTATGTATAGTCAGAACGAGCTGAACAACGGTAATCCCGGCACCGGATGCCGCCTTTCGGATGTATGTTATTACCCGGAGTTTTATGGAGGAAAAGCAAGGTAAATATTTGCTGGTGAGGTGGAGCTTTGAATAATGCGATCTTGATAGAACTCTTCGGATATCTGGGATCACTTCTCGTGGTGGTCTCCATGTTGATGAAGTCGGTGAAAAAACTGAGGATCATCAATACCATAGGAAGCGTGATATTCATGACCTATGCCATCATTATAAAATCATATCCCACGGCATTCATGAATCTCTGCCTTGTGATCATCAATATCTATAATATCATCCAGCTGGGACGGGAAGACAAGCATTACAATGTACTGTCGACTGCGCCCGCCAGCGATATGGTCAGATATTTCCTGCAGCGCTATGAAGAGGATATCATGCATTTCTTCCCGGATGTGACCATGGATACGCTTACGAAATGTGAGAAGGCGTATATGGTGACTTGTGACACAACCCCTGCCGGGCTCCTTATAGGAAATGAAAAAGAAGCAGGAGTCCTGGAAATACAGATAGATTATGCCACGCCCACATATCGGGACAGCTCGGTAGGAGAATACCTGTACAGACAGCTGCCCGAGCATGGCATACAGAAACTTATGATAAGAGAAGGTACAGAGGCTCATACAAAATATATCAAGGAAGTTGGCTTTGTAAGAAGCGGGGCCGGGTATGAGAAGGACCTGACTTTATGATATACTGATGCAATGAATAAAAACGTCAAGATGATATTGCTGCTCATCGGCATAGTTACGGTGGTATTGTTTGATCTGTGGCTGTGGCTTGTGGTGACGGCAGGATAAAGCATGAAGCAACTGATGCAATGGGTGGCAGCGGCCCTGACAGCCTTTGCCGTCTTTAACGGAATAATGTTCCTCATATATCATCCGGTAAATGAAATCACAAGGTCCGGGGGGGCTTCCCCGGGCCTTAAAGTCTATCCGGATTACGGTCTGTACGGTCTGGAGGGATATGCCATAAGGACTGTGGACAGCAGGGGATATGTAAATCCTGATCTGCCATTGGCACATGAACCCTATCTTGTTGTTGGAGCCTCACATGCAGAGGGTTTCCATACCGCAAACGGGAGAAGATATTCGGATATCCTGAACGAAAGATTCGGATATACGGATTCCCTGAAATTCTACAATATCTCTCACAGCGAATTCTTTCTCCCCGATATCGTAAAAAGGCTTTCCGCCATGAAGAAAGAGTTTCCCGATGCAAAGGGGCTGATCATTGATATCGACAGTACAGCGGCGGACAGCCGTCAGCTTGAGGATGCCATGGATCAGCTGGGATTTGACGAGGCGGCAGACAGTTATGAGGCCCTTTATTCCGCTCTTCCTGCAGGGAAAAAGGCGGCTTACCGCATAAAGGCACTGACTCCGGCCATAAGGGAGATGTCATTGCAGTATCAGACATTTATGAAGAGCAGGAGCGGCATGGATCTCAATGTTTTAAGGCAGGAGGAAGACAGACAGGAGAGTTCACGGGAAAAACAGGACAGACTTGAAGCCTACAGGGCATCCATGGGGGAGACTCTTGAGTTTATGGCATCAACCTGGCCTGATACCATCATAGTGCTCCATCCCGGTGCCGTGATCGATGAGGACGGAAGTTTATCAATAGCAAAGGAGGACACGGACGATATCTTTGAAGAGCTGTGTCTTGAATACGGGATCAGCGTCATCGACATGACTGACCGGTTTGAGAGGGCATATGAGGAGGATCATACTGTCCCCTTCGGATTCATGAATACTACCATGGGATCCGGTCATATGAACGATGCGGCTCACAGGATGATAGCGGATGCGGTGTATGAGATGCTTGATGACAGGGGAGACGGAATATGAAGATAGTGCTTCTGCTGTTTGATCTTATCTTTTATCTGTACATGCTTTGGAGTACCGCTATCGGCTTTGCGGGCGTGATCATCCTTATAGGACTGTCTGTCCTGTCCTGGGCCATATCCTCAAGGCTTTATGAGAAAAGATCAAAAGGGCTGCTGTTTGCCGGCGTGGGGGCAAATGTAGCTGTACTTGCATTCTTCAAATATTTCGGGGGTGTGACCGGATTCATAATGCCCTTGGGGCTTTCGTTTTATTCTTTTGCGCTCATAAGCCTGCTGGCAGATGCATATGGCGGCAAGCTTCAGGAGAAACCCCGTCTTACGGATACACTGGCATATGCAGGCTTTTTCGCAACGATCCTTTCGGGACCCATAATAAAAGCCAGGGATTTCATGAAGGATATCCGTGCCTTTAAGGGAATAGACAGAGCCGGATTAAATGAAGGGATGTGGCGTATCATAAGAGGGCTTTTTGAAAAGCTTGTAATAGCTGACAGACTTGGCATAGCGGTGGACGCGGTTTACGGCGCCCCGGCTGCCTACAGTGGTTTAAGCCTTTTTATGGCATCAGTTACTTATTCCCTTCAGATTTATTTCGATTTTGCCGGTTATTCGAACATCGCCATAGGACTTGGGCGCATACTGGGCTTTACGCTTCCCGAGAACTTTGATCTGCCCTACATGGCAAAGAACCCTTCGGATTTCTGGAAAAGATGGCATATCTCCCTGTCCTCGTGGCTTACGGAATATATCTATATCCCTTTGGGAGGGAGCAGAAAGGGCAGACTGAGGAAGAATATCAACATCATGATAACCATGCTGGTATCGGGACTGTGGCACGGATCCACCGTAAACTTTCTGATATGGGGAGCCTTGCACGGCCTGTGGCAGGTGGGGCATTCGCTGCTTCCCAAGGATTGCAAAAAGGAGAATAAAGCAGTTAATATAATAAAGACAGTCCTGACCTTCCTTGCGGTCAATCTTCTGTGGATACCCTTCAGGGCGCCGGATCTTGCGGCATGTACCGCAATTGTCGGAAGGATATTTACGATGGCAGAGGGCGTGAACTATGTATATTCATATACTCTGATCTTCGGAGCCATGCTGGTGATCTACGAGATCTTTGCGGGACTTCGCATGGGATGCAGGGACAGGGTATGGACATTCGATCTTGGGTCTTTTAAGGGCAAGCTCATATTACTGTCTGCCATACTGGCCATCGCCCTTTTTGCATATTTCGGAAATACGGCGTTTATTTATTCGAACTTTTGAGGAAACAGTATAAATGGAGAAAAAGGACAAGAGCTTTTACATAATGATGTCGGTGCTTATAGTTGCGGCAGCATGTCTTCCTGTATATGGGGCATACTGCATAGGAGGGCACGATGTCGCATATCATCTGTTAAGGATCGAAGCGCTTAAGGCGGGGATCCTTGCGGGCAGACCTTTTCTAAAGGTGAACATGCTTTTCTTCGGAGGCATGGGCTATGCTTCCTCGCTGTTCTACCCGGATTTTCTGCTGTATATCCCGGCTCTTTTCAGATGCTTCGGGATGTCCATAGATCTGTCCTACAATCTCTTCGTTGTATTCTGCATAGCATGCGGATTCGCATCCTGTTATTTCGGTGTGCACCATATTACAGGCCGTCATGATGCGGCTTTTGCTGCTGCGGCGATCTTTACCCTGTATCAGTATCATATCGATGATATATATACCAGGGCAGCGGTGGGAGAATATACTGCTGTGATATTCGTTCCTCTGATCTTTGCCGGACTGTATGATCTGATGTATGAAGGAAAACAGGGGCATCTGCTGCTGTTTGCCGGGATGACGGGAGTCATACTGTGTCATACCATAACTACGATACTCTGTCTTGTTCTCTGCCTTGTGTTATTTGCAGTGAATATAAAGAAAATGGCAGCCGAACCGAAAAGGCCCTTGGCCATACTCGTAACGGCACTTCTGGTCCTGGCAGTTACTTCCTTCTACTGGCTGCCGGTCCTGGAGCAGTTTGCTACCGGAGCATTTGCCACCGACACCACATATTTTAACCTGGACTATGAGAGCAAGCTTCCCGTCAGTGTCTTTATGGATGAGAATACGGGGACCGGGATCATGATATGGCTGCTGCTCCTTACCAGATTCCTGATAAGAAAGGATGATAAGGATGACAGCCTTATGGGATTCGCCGATATATGCACACTCATGGCAGCTGTCTTTACCATAGGCGTGACGACCCTGGTGCCCTGGGCGCATCTTCAGGGCATACTGGGCTTTATGCAGTTCCCCTGGAGGATGCTGATAATAACCGGACCGCTTCTTGCCTTTTCGGAGGGCATATATGTAAGCCGCATCATCACAGCTGTTTCAAAGGACGAGGGGGCGGATATAAAGAGCAAAGCCATCCTTCTGGGTGTTTCGGCCGTGATGTTATTCTCCTGTATCGGCAATCTGCAGAGGAACGATCAGACCTATTATTCGTATTCGGACGATTATTATGACTATATTCCCTTCACCGGAGAGGTCATAGGAGGCGAATGGCTTCCTAAGGCAGTAAATAACAGGGAGGCCCTTATCGATTCGTGCAATACGGCAGTGACGGATAAGGGGGAAAACCTTGAGGTGGTCCGTCAGGGCAATGAGCTTGGTGTTAACGGCCTCGGAGATGATACAGAATATGTTGATGTGCCCTTCATTTATTACAAGGGATACCGGGCTTCCGATACGGATGGCGGGGCAGCGCTCCCTGTCACCGGAGAGGGTGATAACGGAAGGGCAAGGGTATATACCGACGGTTCGGAAGGGATAAGAGTGTATTACGCAGGCACTGTGATACAGCACGCGTCCGCGATCGTTAGCATCGTGACGGTTCTCGTCCTGGCGGCGTGGCTGATCCTGACTTGTGTACGGGATCCTCACTTTCGTGAGGGAGCCTCACAGCGCAAGTGATCCTTGCAACACAACAAGGGGGCAGGGATAACAAGATATAGTTGTTGAGAGAATGCCGATTTCATTATAAAATACTGTAGGGAATGTATCTTTTGACTATAGATGTCGGGGGAACATGAATATGGCAAATGAAGTCAGGGCCTGCAAGATATGCGGGAGGATCTTTAATTATATATACGGAGACGAGGTATGCCCTGCCTGCAAGGAAAAGCAGGAGGATCTTTTTCGTCGGATAAAGGACTATCTGTGGGATAACAGGGGCGCCACCGAAGCGGAGGTGGCAGAGATATTCGATGTGTCCCATAAACAGCTGTTAATGTGGCTTCGGGAGGGCAGGTTAGAGCTGTGTGAGAACAGCGTGATAAAGCTTGAGTGTGAGAAATGCGGAGCTCCCATCCTGACGGGAAGGCTTTGCAAGGACTGTCTGGCCAGACAGAAGGAAGTGGTCAGGGAACTGGATAAATCCATGAAGAAGGATAGGGATTTAAAGGTCGCATATGTAGGCAGGGACAACAGCAGAGAAAATGCGAAAATGAGATTCCTTGGGGGAGGAAGCAAGAAGGATGGCTAAAGAATCCGTTGAAGCAGGCGATCTGATACATGCTTCTAACGAGAGGGTAGGAAGTCTTGAGATAGTTATCAAGGGGTCTTTTATCGCCACTTCAGGCGAAGTCGTTTTGGAGATGCCCTACGGCTCCATTATCGGACTTTTTGAAAAACCCGGTGAATTATATAATTTTGATTATGAAGCCAAAGAGGATTCTATGGCTGTTTCTTATACCTTCAGATCACCGGAGAGTCTTATCACCGTTCTTAAAGGAAATCCGCAGATAACGCCTCTTATTGCCTCGGCTGCTCTGTCAACGGTTCAGAATGTATTTGTACGGACCACGCAGATGCGGCAGGCCTGCAAGGACCTGGCGGATCAGCTTGGCATCAATGACCGGAGTGTCTATGACATGCAGGTATGGAGATACGAATACTTCATGGCATTGAGGAAGGCTATCGCCACAAAGGATATAGCTTTATGCACCGGTGTTATATTCAGTGCCTATGAATACCTTCAGGTGCTTATACCGATCCTTAACGAACTCATAGAGAAAAAGAGCGAATACACTATACAGACGGCTTCCAGAGTCGATCTGGAGGGCGAATACCTGGAAGGAGACAAGCCGGAGGATGAGGATGCATATGTAGAGGATTCGGAAGATACGCCTGAAGCCCTGAGCGCACTCATCCATGGTCAGGACGGCGGAGAGGATTCCGGCGAGACGGCAGAGACAGCAGAGAGCGAGGCTGAGCCGGCAGAGGATCTGGCAGGAGCGCTGGACGAGATAGTGGAGTATTCCGGCATAGACAGCGTCAGGGCTGAGAAATTTAAAGAACTGATCACTGCTTTTACTGCCATGCCCGATAAGAGTGATACAGGTGACGAGGTGAGAAGGATCCGTAAGCAGATAGCGGAGATCTATTATGACCTTTATGAGGGTGCCTTTAAGCGCAGTCTGACGGACAGGAATATGCCTGTGGCGCTTAAGATGTTCTTCTACTTCGGATTTGTGAGCCGTGATCTGGCGGGAGCAGCCAATACGGAAAGCCTGAGAAGGCTTGCAGAAGCTTATGTGCCGGATCCTGAGGGCAATGTTATCACCATGTATGAATGGCTCAGGATGATATTCGAAGGTAAGGTTGAGCCTTCCAAGAACGAATTCGACATGGAATATCCCAAATATCTTAAGCAGCAGTATACGGATGGAGAGATAAATAAAAAGCAGTTTGAAGAGCTGGCTGACGACAGATATGCCAAGGTCTCCTTTGAGATACACAATTTTATGCGCAACGGTTCGAAGGTCACTTTCGGAAGGATATCCTCCTTTGTTCCCGTATTTACCGAGGACAGCGTATTCAGGGCTCCGGACAAGAATATCGCTACGGCAGAAGCGATCCATGAGACGATGGACATGGTAAGGAGAGTGGACTTCAGCTGCTTCACCAGGCAGATGATATATTCAAATCCCAAGATAGGCATAAACAGAGAATTCATTGATACGGAGGTTCTACCCTATATCATACTTATGCCCAACGGCGGCACCAGGTCTGCTCTGTGGCAGGAGATATCGGGAGCAAAAAGAGATACTCCGGGCCGCATGATGCTGCCGATCTTCCCGGAGAAGGATGTCAATGTGTATATGCTGAGGATGTGCGGAGAATTCAGATGGGAGATGTGCAGGCGTGAGCAGGGAGTACACTGGAATGATGTGACCGTGCCCTCACTTACGTCTCTGTTTTCCGATTATCTGCAGTTCTACAGAAAGAATCATGACCTTTCACCTGAACTCAGGGAAAAGATAAAGGCCCAGCTGCAGGCTGCGAGAAACTCTTCGAAGGCGGTATTTGTGGCCGACTATATCAATTACATAGCCTTTGAGAGCTCCGGATCATTGAGACTCAACAAGGCTTCCAGGGAGATCATTTTCAGGTTCTGTCCCTTCAACAAGGAGATAAGGGAGAAGCTTACCAATTCCAGCCCTGCATACCAGAAGCTTATCGAAAGATACAATATAAAGCTTGCTCAAAGGAAGCATCTGCTGGACATAGTGTGTACCAAGGTGGATAAGGCGGGAGCACCGATACCCAAAGAAATACGGTACGAGATCGCTTATCTTGAAAACTGAGGATCCATGGGAGGCTTTGTGCGATATATATATGCACGGCCTCTTTTCCCTTCTCTTACGACGATACCCAGCTTTACCAGGATGTATATCATGCGGCGGGCACAGGTATCACTGACTTTGGCAGCTTTTTTGAATTCGCCTGCGGTATATGTATCTCCCAGTCCCTCTGGAATGAAATATCTGTAATCGTCAATGCAGGATATGTATTTCTCTCCGGCCAGATGTCTGGGTATGCGTTCATAACGCTCCGAGCCCTTCTTACCCGTTTTGTCCCATCCGTTTTTGATCTTATAATCCTCTACATCAATAAACATGAGTCTGAAGGTAAGGCCCTGACGTCCCACAAAGGGCAGGATATGGATGAGCTCGTGGGCGATCTCCTGGGGGTGCGGTTTCTTAGGCGATCTCCTCCTCTCGGTCACTTCACCTGTTTTGGGATCGATCCAGTTTATATATTTTTCGTTCGGTATCGGATATACAACAGTGACGGGATAGTTGTCCAAAAAGAAGGACAGCTTCTTTTTCATACCATAGAAGTTCCTGGTCTGTATCTCTATGACGGAGTCTCCGGTGAAGATGTCGGCGACGAAATCTCCGAGCTTGACCTCCTGTCTGGTCCTGTCGGGCTCTATATAGTTTTTCAATACCATGTGAAGAGTCTTCTCGTTCAGGGTACCGATGCCGGTGCGCTCATGTATGCCATGGAGGGCCTCTTCACAGACCTGTTCGAAGGATCTGTCTGCCAATGGTTTTATCTCCCATATCTTATGCTTATAACATTATAGCAAATTAACCTGTTTCCGGCTCGGCGGCTGCCATGCCGCGAGCATAGTGGCAAATCCGTATACTTTATTGCGGATACTGTTTCGCGGGCAAGACGGGAAGCAGGTATTTTCTGCTTGAAGTTTTTTCTCGGCTATGTGACTAGGAA
>CAMOIV010000085.1 GCA_946616305.1 uncultured Lachnospiraceae bacterium
ATAGCCGAGAAAAAACTTCAAGCAGAAAATATCTTCTTCCCGCCCGGCCAAAAAAACCACAAGAAAGTATACTTTTCTGTATGTATCGCATGGCGGGAAAGCGACAAAAAAAGAACCCCTCAGGGTTCTCTTACTGGGCTGGAAGGATTCGAACCTTCGAAGTGACGGAGTCAGAGTCCGTTGCCTTACCGCTTGGCGACAGCCCAAAATATCTGTCTTATTTACGCGACGATGCATATTATACACACTGACTGATACAAAAGCAAGAGGTTTTTTCACAAAACCCTTGACTATCGGAGGATTGCATGATAATGTTTTTGTTAGCACTCTTTGTTGCTGAGTGCTAATCGAAAGGAGATATGATATGGCAGTTCTTCCAATTTATAATATGCTGGCTTTGCCTGATTGTAATATATATTTTAAGAATGATTTCTATACAAAGCTGGTTGGCCGTGAACCTTCCATAGATGACAAGGTCACAATCATAATACAAAAGAACAACATCACCAGAGAGGATTTTGATTCGGATTCATTCTATCCCATAGGCCTCTCGGGCATAATAACCGAGGTCAATACCAATGGTTTCATGATCATCCATACGAGAGCAAGGGTCAATATCGAGGAGGTCACCGTCTACCACGATAAGTCCATAGATATCAGTATCTCAAAGAGAAGCGATATAGACGACGTGGATAAGGAAAAGCTTGCGAGGACCATAAAGAAGATCAAGTCCTCCCTTTCCAAGTATGCCGAGAACTTCCAGTGGGCCGCTGCCACAAGGGCATATATCGCACAGTGGACCAGTCTTTCCGAGATCGCCACTGCCATGAGTCCCTGGATTATGAATTCCAATGAGGAGCGCTATGCCATATTGGCAGAGGACTCCCTGTCCAAGAGAAATGAGATGCTGGAAAAGCTCATATTCGAGAATATCGAAATGACGCGCATAGACATCGAAGCCAAGGATGCCCAGGAAGCCGATTATCAGAAGATATACCGTGAAAGCGCTATCAAGAAGCAGATGGAGTACCTTCAAAAGGAGCTGGATGATATGCATCCCGAAGAGGTCTCCGATATCAGGAGACTTGAGATCCAGCTTGCCCAGTCTCCCATGAACGAAACTGCCAGAAAAGAAGCCATGAAGCTTCTTAATCGTGTGAAGCAGGAGGGACAGACCTCCCAGGAATCCGGTATGCTGCTGGATTATCTGGACTTTCTTATCGGTCTGCCATGGAAGAAGCAGAAGGCAAAGAAGATCTCCCTGGATGATGCCCGCAAGATCCTTGACAGGGATCATTACGGTCTTAAGAAAACAAAGCGCCGCATCATAGAGCAGATTGCTGTCATGAACCTGAAAAAACAGCAGTCCGGTTCCATCATATGTTTCGTCGGTGCTCCCGGAACAGGCAAGACATCCATCGCTTCCTCCATAGCAAAGGCTCTGAAGCGTGAATATTTACGGGTTTCCCTCGGAGGCGTTCGGGACGAAGCGGATATTAGAGGTCACAGACGTACATATATAGGTTCCATGCCCGGTCGTATCATAGACGGCATCAGCAAGGCCGGCGTATCAAATCCCGTGATGGTTCTCGACGAGATCGACAAGCTCTCGGTGAGCTACAACGGCGATCCTGCGGCTGCCCTGTTGGAGGTTCTTGATCCAGAGCAGAATAATACCTTTACGGATCATTATCTGAACGTACCCTTCGATCTGTCGGATGTGCTTTTCATATGTACCGCCAACAGCCTTGACAATATCCCGGAGCCTCTTTTGAACCGTATGGAGGTGATCCAGTTCAACGGATACACTCCCATAGAGAAATTCCAGATAGCAAGGAAGCATCTTATTCCCAAGGCCTTGAAGGAAGTAGGCATACGCTCCAGGAATCTGGAGATATCGGATGATGCTCTTAATGCCATAATCTCGGATTACACAAGAGAGGCAGGGGTCAGAGGACTTAAAAAGAGGATCGATACTCTTTGCCGTTCCGTAGCGGTAAAGATAGTTGAGGGCAATGGCAAGAGCCTTAAGGTGGAGCCCGAGAGCCTTCGTGACCTGCTTGATATGTCACCCATACCTCATGACATAGTGGATGAAAAAACTGCCCCCGGTGTGGTCACAGGCCTAGCATGGACTCAGGCAGGAGGAGAGATCCTCTTCATCGAAACTCTGCTGACAGCGGGAAAAGGAAACGTCACCATAACCGGACAGCTTGGCGACGTCATGAAGGAATCGGCACAGATAGCCATCTCCCTCGTAAAATCCATGTTCCCTACAAGAGCCGCAGTTTTTGATAAGAGCGATCTGCATATACATGTACCGGACGGAGCAACACCCAAGGACGGTCCCTCGGCGGGGATCACCCTGACTGTGGCACTGGCTTCTCTTATCAAGCAAAAGAGCGTGGATCCTCACATCTGTATGACGGGGGAGGTTTCTCTCGAAGGAAAGATAAAGCCTATAGGCGGTCTTCCGGAGAAGCTGATGGCAGCCCAGAGAGCCGGCTGCACCAAGGCCTTTATTCCCATTGACAATGAGGATGATCTGAAGGATGTGGCAGATGAGGTAAAGGATGCCCTTACCATCGTACCTGTATCAACGGTTTCAGAGGTATTGAAGGCAACCGGCATAGGAGCTCCGAGAAGGAGATCATAGTCCGCCCTGCAGGCATGGATCAGATACGGTAACAAAAACAGGCCGTGCACTTAATAGTGCACGGCCTGCTCATTTACATATCAGCTATCAGTTTGTTATGGTCTTTGATGTTTCCTTATCAAATACGTGGATCTTCTCAACATCCATTGCAAACTTAACGGTGTCTCCAGGTCTTGCTGTAGTCCTGGGATCTACTCTTGCTGTCATGGGGAACTCTGCAAAATCAAAATACAGGAACACTTCTGCACCCAGAAGCTCGTATACGTTGATCTTTGCTTCGAAAACAGCTCCCTGAGGAAGAGTATTTACTGTCATCTCGGAATCATATACATCCTCGGGTCTGATACCGAAGGTAACGGTCTTGCCCTCATATCCGCCGTCGATAACCTTCTTAGCCTTTGCAGGAGGAAGCGGAATGGAATGACCTGCACACTCAAGAGTAACATTCTCTCCGTCCTTCTTAACTGTAGCATCCAGGAAGTTCATCTGGGGTGATCCCATGAATCCTGCTACGAAGAGATTGCCGGGCTTCTCATATAGATTCTGAGGGGTATCAACCTGCTGGATCACTCCGTCCTTCATAACAACGATACGATCACCTAAGGTCATAGCCTCTGTCTGATCGTGTGTAACATAGATGATGGTAGTTCCCAGCTTCTGGTGAAGCTTTGCGATCTCGGTTCTCATCTGTACACGGAGTTTTGCATCAAGGTTTGAAAGAGGCTCGTCCATCAGGAATACCTTGGGGTTACGAACGATAGCACGTCCCATGGCAACTCTCTGTCTCTGTCCACCGGAAAGAGCCTTGGGCTTTCTGTCAAGAAGTGCTGTCAGATCCAGGATCTTGGCTGCTTCCTTAACCATCTTATCTATCTCATCCTTGGGAACCTTTCTAAGCTTCAGACCAAATGCCATATTATCACGAACTGTCATGTGAGGATACAGAGCGTAATTCTGGAATACCATTGCTATATCTCTGTCCTTGGGCTCTACATCGTTTACAACCCTGTCGCCGATCTTGAGTTCTCCCGAAGAGATCTCCTCAAGTCCTGCTATCATACGAAGAGTCGTGGACTTTCCGCATCCTGAAGGTCCGACAAAGATGATAAACTCCTTATCCTGGATCTCAAGATTGAAATTCTTAACTGCTTCGAATCCGTTAGGATACACCTTACAAATGTCCTTTAATGATAGACTTGCCATGAATTCATTTCCTCCTGAAAGAAATATAATATAAATACAGCGTCGGGCTGTGACAACCCAACGCTAAAAGTATAACAACTTATTTTTTACAAACCAATGCGTAAACTAAACAAAAAATGCATCTGTTTTTTGTGAAACTGTATAGATGTGGCTAAGAGTTCAATGCCTTTCGATATCTATAACGGGCCCCTCCAGCTCCTCTCCGTAATAAGCTATCCTGTTCTTACCGTGGCGCTTGGATTCATACATGGCATTATCGGCTGCCTTGTACAGCTCATCAAAGTCTGCCCCGTCCTGGCTGAATACGGCGCCTCCTATGGATGCGGTACATTTATACTGGACATATTCGCCCACCTTGAAATTCCTGAAGAAATCAAGAAGCTTCTCTGCCTCACGTCTCTTTGTATCCTCGTCGTTGGGCACGTTCTTCATTACCACCAGGAACTCATCTCCTCCGATCCTGCCGACGATATCGGTAGCTCTGTACAATGTGGAGAGCCCTACTCCGAGGCCTGCAAGAAGCTCGTCTCCGAAGGCATGTCCCATGGTGTCATTGACCTTCTTGAAGTTATCGATATCTATAAGGTACAGTATAGCAGACTCACCCTTGGCGCTTGCTTCCACAAGGTAATCCGAAACCCTCTGTTCCGTGGACATCTTATTAAGAAGACCCGTAAGCAGGTCTGTCTCCGCCTTCTCCTGCAGTGTCTGATTGTGCCTTGTGTTCACGGCCCTGTTTGCAAGATTCACCACAAGGATGGTAACAAAGAAGGCGATCATGGCTACCAGCACCCTTATAAGTATGCTCTCTATGGGGCTGTATGCACTGTATACCTCATTATTGATATAGCTCTCGGTCACCAGGGTCGCTACGGAAAGTCCCGCATTCGCGCAGGGGTCATAAACCATGAGCCTGGGCTCTCCGTTTATGCTGCAGTCAGCTGTTCCGGCGTTCCTGTTGTCTATATTGTTCTTAAGGCGGCTTGCGGTTCGGTCATCCATCACTACCTGTTCCCCGTCAAAGATATTGCCGCCTGCGGAAACAACACCTCTTCCGGCTGTACTGACGATGTCTCCTTCTTTGCTTATGACCATATAGCTGGTCTTGCCGTCATATTTTGTTGTTGTGGGAATGCTTTCAAAATTGTCTGCGGGAAAAACGTAGACCAGTACGGCCTTAAGAGAATCCTGATCTCCCAGTGCAGGGGCGTATATATAAAGATTCCAGTTTCCCCCTTCCTCAACGGGTTCGGAAATCACGGTCTTCTTTTCGGTAACACTCTTATCGAAGGCGTCGCTGTCGTCCAAGGTGATACTTTCACCGGTGTCGGAGTAGCCGCTTCCGCTTCTGTCCACTACGTAAGCACCTGTGCAGCCTGCATCTCTCACAGTGGACTTCAGCATATTGTTGGCTACTGTCTCGAAATCAGCCCCGTTTGATATCTCATAGGCAACGACATCCGCAGTGGCATTCGCTACTGCTTTTGCTATATCTATCTTTGCATCAAAGGATGTTACAAGAGAATCATTATATTCGGCAACCTTCTGTCTGACGTTGTAGCGGGAATCGCTTTTCATGTCAGCCGAAAAACTGTATAAAGTCACCAGGACATAAACAAAAAGCACTATCGTGGGCACGACCCACTGCATAAGCTTCCCGATGTTTATGCTGTTTTCACTACTGCTGTTCTTGACTGTCATCTTATGGTCTCATTTCTCATCAGAGATCTTATTCCTGTCCTCGCTTTGCAATCTCGTGATGAATTCCTCATCCGATCCGGTCTCTTCTCCTTCGGTATCGGGGATATAATGCTTGAATATCCTCTCAAAGAGATATGCATTGGCATACGCCGGTACCGAAAAACCAAGGCATATGTACAACGGCGCGAGAAAACTCCTTCCGTTACGGATGAGTCCTACTGCCGTGATCAGAATAAACGCGACGTCGATGAATACTATCGCCAGGGTATAAGGGAAATGTCTGATACCCATTATGACCGCGTTCTTAATGGTCTGCTTTACGGTGTTGTAAAACTTTGCCAGCACCGGAAAAACATATGCCAGCGTGATGGTGTAGATCACGCCGCAGGCCATGATCAATACAATAAAAACATCAGCGGCGGGGAAAACCTCCCTATTCAGGGATACCAGCCGGTAATCCGTAACGAGCATGAGCCCCAGGATCAGAAAGATCATCCATATGATCGTAGCCTGTCTGAAATTCTGTCTGAAGGATCTGAAGAAATCCTTGGCGATATAAGTCTCTTCGTCCTTTGTCATCTTCATACACACATAGTAGAGAGCCGTGAACGAAGTCCCGATGGTGAATATCGGAATACAACAGATAATGGTAAGAAGATTGAGAAAAAACAGATTCCCCAGCTTCTCCATCCCCCTGAAAAGCCCATTATCGTAGTTGAAGAGCCCCTTCATCGCAAAAGCTATCTCCTCCAGCCAATAGTTAGAGTAATTATACGCTTGTATACAGATTTCTGCAACATCTGTTAATAACTTATCCCCTTTTGTTCCCCGACTGCCCGTAGCCCTCCGTGCTCGTGCACAATCAGGCTTTTCTTGACATGCTGGGGTAAATGGAGTACATTTTTTATTTGTAAGGAACAAAACGGATATATCCGTATCAAAGATTAAGGAGGGTCATTATGTATTACATAGGTGTGGATCTGGGTACCTCTGCGGCCAAGCTTCTCCTCATGGAAACCGACGGTACCATCGCAAACATCGTTTCGGAGAAATACCCCATTTCATTCCCCAAGCCCGGCTGGTCCGAGCAGGAGCCCGATGACTGGTGGAAGGCTGTAAAAGTCGGTATTCCCAAGCTCATAGAAGGGATCGATGCCTCAAAAGTGGCAGGTATATCCTTCGGCGGCCAGATGCACGGACTTGTGGTTCTCGATGAAAATGATGAGGTTATACGTCCCGCAATTTTGTGGAATGACGGTCGTACACAGAAGGAAACCGATTACCTTAACGAGACCATAGGTAAGGATAAGCTCTCCGAATATACGGCAAATATTGCTTTCGCCGGCTTCACCGCTCCGAAAATACTATGGATGAAAAACAATGAGCCGGATAAGTTTGCAAGGATACGGAAGATCATGCTTCCCAAGGATTATATAGCCTATAAGCTTACGGGAGTTCACTGCACAGATCCTTCTGATGCCTCCGGCATGCTCCTGTACGATGTCAAAAACCGCTGCTGGTCCAAGGAGATGTGTGAGATCTGCGGTATTGATGAATCCATGCTGGCTGCTGTTTATGAGTCCTATGAGAAGGTAGGGACTCTTAAAGAGGATGTGGCCGGAGAGCTTGGGCTTAGCGCATCTGTGATAGTCGCAGCCGGCGCAGGTGATAATGCAGCAGCTGCCGTTGGAACCGGCACTGTGGGAGAGGGACTTTGCAATATAAGCCTCGGAACCTCCGGAACCATTTTCATATCAAGTCATGAGTTCAAGGTGGATTCCTTTAATGCCATTCACTCCTTCGCACATGCCGACGGATATTATCATCTTATGGGATGCATGCTCTCGGCTGCTTCCTGTAAGGCATGGTTCTTAAACGACATTCTGGGTACGGATGATTTCAAGGGAGAAGAGGGCAAGATCACTGACGATATGCTGGGAAGAAATAATGTATTCTTCATGCCCTACCTGATGGGAGAGAGATCTCCTTACAACAACCCCAATGCACGTGCCGGCTTTATCGGAATGTCCATGGACAGCACCAGGACAGACATGATCCAGGCTGTTATGGAGGGTATCTGCTTCGGCATCAGGGATTCCTATGAGATAGCAAGGGCTTTGGGAATAGACGTGAAGCGCACAAGGATATGCGGCGGAGGATCAAAGGGCGATCTTGCCAAGAAGATGATGGCGGATATCCTTAATATAGATGTGGACGTGCCCGCAAACGATCAGGGACCTTCCATGGGAGGCGCCATCCTGGCTGCGGTTGCAGCGGGAGAATATGCTTCCGTTGAGGAGGCTGCATCTAAGATCGTCAAGATGGAAGGTACCATCCATCCCGATCCCGAGATAGCAAAAAGATATGAGGAGCGTTATCAAAGATACAGAAAGCTGTATCCCATCCTCAAGGAGTGGTACTGAGAAATACCCGGGAAATTAAAAGGGCTCCCGGTTTACCGGGAGCCTTTTAATATATCGTCTTACTGATTGATCATATAATTTACAAGCTTGTCTATATCCTCGGGTTCATAAGCTACCAGCTCCAGCTCCTTGATAACACCGTCTGAGAAGATATTAGCCATGGATACATACTGAGAAAGCTTGCTCTTGAGGTTAAGTCTGTCTCCCTCGCCTGTTACAAGTTCAACCTTTCCCTTGCACTCATCTACTACCTTGAAAAACTTATCGATGTCCTTAATGTTCTCAACTTTCATTCTAATCACCTCTTTTTCTCTTCATTAACGATTTCACTGCGATTATAACAGAGTTTTTTACAATGTCAAATCCAAATGCCCGTCTGTATCTGCCAGGTGATCGTCGGCAAATACTCCGGTAAGTTAATTTTTAGCCTTGAAAAGGTATCGTTCATTTAGCTTCGCTCCGGAAAGTCCTTATTTATCTGATTTCTTTTTGTATGTATATTCATTACCATCCGCCGTAATGATAAGATCTTCCCCTGATCTTTCAATGTATTCCTTCGAAACCGGTTCGCTGTCCACATAATAGTTATCCAGCCAATACTTCCCGTTACCGTAATATATGGATTTACGCTCCTCATATTCCGCTCCGTCTTCATCTGTACCCCGTTTTAATACGCTTCCGTCATCGGATATGATAAGAGTGATATCCCCGCATGTATATTC
>CAMOIV010000086.1 GCA_946616305.1 uncultured Lachnospiraceae bacterium
TAGTCACATAGCCGAGAAAAAACTTCAAGCAGAAAATACCTGCTTCCCGTCGGGCAAAGAACAATATCCAAAATAAAGTATGCTTTATTGTGAATGCCTACCCTCAGATAACTCCGGTCGCCTTAAGCAAAAGCAGGAAAAGCAATACGGGAGCCACGAACCTTATCATGACAATATAAAGGCCCTTCCGTCCGAATCTGTCTCCGGTCTTGGTCACCTCATCCACAACATACTTCGGGCCTGTAACCCATCCGATAAGGATGCAGGTTCCGATGGCAAGGATCGGCATGATCACGTTATTGCTGAGATAATCCAGGATATCCAGTATCTGGGCCGTGGATCCGTTGGGAAGCGGTATCTCGAAGTAAAGCTTGTTATATCCCATGCATACGATGGCACCCACCACGAGAGCTATCAGGGTTTCGATGATGGTAGCCTTCTTTCTTGATATATGGAACTTATCCATAAAGCTTGAAACGATGGCCTCCATTATGGAGATACAGCTGGTAAGGGCTGCAAATATGACCATCAGGAAGAAGACGGTACCGATGACAAAGCCTGCTGCTCCCATCTCCATAAAGACCCTGGGCATGGAAACAAACATGAGTCCTGGACCGGACGCGTCAAGTCCCTCTCTTCCCATGAATGCAAATACCGAAGGTATTATCATGACCCCGGCAAAGAAAGCGATAAGTGTATCAAACAGCTCTATCCTGTTGATGGACTTCATGAGGTTATCGTCATCCCGTACATAGGACCCGTAAGCCACCATGATACCCATTGCAATGCTCAGGGAATAAAAGAGCTGGCCCATGGCATCCATGATCACCACTGCCACATCCTTTATACCTTTACCTTCAAGAGAGGGTATGAGATATATCTTCAATCCCTCCAGTCCGGTCCTCACATTACCGGACTCATCGGTATGGGTTATTGTAAGGGAAAATACAGCGATACCCACCACCAGGATCACCAGTATGGGCATGAGTACCCTTGAAACCTTCTCTATACCCTTCTCCACTCCGAAGTACACGACGACCGCAGTAGCCAGAAGGAATATGGCCATATAGATCATGGGCTGATAGTCCATGGTAATAAAGCCGGTAAAGTATCCGTCCGAAGCAGCCTCTGTTCCTTTCCCCGTAATAAAAACCATAAAGTATTTCAGAACCCATCCTCCGATGGCACTGTAGTAAGGAATGATGAGCATCGGGACTATGCAGGCCAGAAGTCCCAAAAACCCGAACTTCGGATGTACGCTCCTGTAAGCGGTAAGGGGACTCTGCTTGGTCTTCCTGCCTATGGCAAGCTCCGTTGTAAGCAGCGCAAAGCCAAAGGTAAGTACAAGGATCATATAGATAACGAGAAACAGACCTCCTCCGTCCTTCGCTGCCAGATACGGGAATCTCCAGATATTACCCAGTCCCACGGCACTTCCGGCGGCGGCCAGCACAAATCCCAGAGAGTTCGAGAACGAGATCCTCTTTTTTTCCAATTTATTCTCCTCCTTGATATGTATTGGACAGGCTTCAGTATAACGGCCTATACCTGTGATATTCGCCATGATCTTATCGGCTGATGTCACATGAGTGAGATTATATCATCATTTAAACCGAAAAAAAATCAAAATAACTGTTGACAAGTGTACCCGACTGTAATATATTGTATCTCGTCAGGCGTAGTACGACAGACGTAGTACGACAAACGTAACACGACAGGCGTAATATATCAGACGTCTGGGCCAAAGCAAAAGGAGGACCATCATGATAGAAATCAGCAGTGATGTGATCCGCGGCTATAATGACACGATGATACTGAACATCCTGATGAAGGAACCGTCCTACGGTTACGAGATATCGAAGCAGATCAGAAGCATCTCGGATGAGAAGTACATTATCAAAGAAACAACTCTGTATTCGGCCTTTACAAGAATGGAGAAAAAAGGCCATATAGAGTCCTTCACAGCCGATCAGGATCCGGACGGCAACGGGAAAAAGCGTACATACTACCGCATAACCGATGCCGGCAAAGAGTATTACAGATCCAAATGTGAGGAATGGGATCTGACCAAGGAAGTCGTTGAGAGATTCATAGAACACTAAGGAGAGACGATAATGGAAACGATTAAAAGCTATTTGGAAGCAATGTTCGCAGGCATGCCCAACTCCGCAGAGGTACGTAAGGCAAAGTCCGAACTGCTTCAGATGATGGAAGACAAATACAATGAACTGATAGAATCCGGACAGAGTGAGAACACCGCTGTAGGAACAGTCATTTCGGAGTTTGGAAATCTGGACGAGCTGGCCGATGATCTGGGGCTTACCCGGGAGATAGAGGAAGTCAGAGGAAAAGAAGCCGAGACTCCCAGAAGACAGGTGACCCTTGATGAGGTTCAGTCATATATAGAAAACAGGAAAAAGAAGGCTCTGTTCCTGGCATTGGGCATAATGCTCTGCATAACATCCGTAGCCTGCCCCATATTCAGCCCTCTGACTCATGCCTATACTGTGGGTGTAACACTGATGTTCCTCTGCATAGGTGCAGGAGTGGGATTCATCATCTACAGCGGCTTTGCGGATTCCGAATTCAGATATATCACAAAAACTCTTTGCCAGATAGACATGAGTACCGCTTCATATGTTAAGGATAAGCGCAGAAGCTTCGAACCCGTGAGAGCTTTATGTGTCACCCTCGGAGTCGTCCTGTGCGTGATATGCTGGGTACCCTGCGTTATGTTCAGCACCACGAATGCGGTAGTTGTAGGTCCTGCCCTTCTGTTTCCCATAGCAGGCATAGGTGTTTTCCTCATAGTATATTCAAACGTTTTGATCAAGGGCTTTGACATACTTTTAAGGCTTAACGACAGAACGACCATAAGCGGCAGCTACAAGGATCTGCCTGATTCCGAGGTGCAATATGTGAGCAAGACCGCCCAGACCATAGCAGCGATCTACTGGCCTGTTGTCGTATGTGCTTATCTCATAGTGAGCTTCCTGACCTTCCAGTGGCAGATAACATGGATAATCTGGCCCATAGCCGCCGTTATGCACAGAGTGATCATGATAAACTGCGTAAAATCAGATGAATAGGAGGCAGATATGAACAATACATCAAAGACGATCATTACCGTCATTTCAATCTTCACGGTAATAGCCATAATTGCAGGAGTATACATCAATGTTTTCAGATTCATGCCCTCACAGGGTGCCGCACCTTCAAGTGATACGGTAACACTTGACGGAGAGGTAAACTCCCTCGATATCGATATCGATGCTGCGGATGTAACCGTGAAGTACGGCGATAAGGCATCGGTTGCCTATACTAATCTTGCCCCGGAGATAAAGCTTGAGAACGGCAGACTGACCATAGCCGAACGGTCAAACAGGATAAGCTTTTTCCCTATCGGTGAATCTTCCATGGAAATAATCCTGCCTGAAGGTACAACTCCTGACATGACATTGACCATAGATGCCGGCAAGCTGGATATAACAGGTATAACCGCCGGTTCCGTAAGTGTGGATGCCGATGCGGGAAATGTGACATTCACCGATGCCGGTGCAAAAAACCTTATAGTTTCAGCGGATGCGGGAAATATACAGCTGGATAAATGTAACTTTGACATAGCAAATATCGAAGTTGACGCCGGTAATGTGAATATCAGCAACTGCACCATAGATATGCTGGAAGCAGATGCGGATGCCGGCAATATCTCCTCCGAAGGAAGCACCATAAACAGCGGAAACTGCAATGCCGATATGGGCAATATAACACTTGGCGGAAAGATCGGAGATGTTAAGGTAAATGCCACTTTAGGAAATGCAAATATCCTTCAGGACTGAGCACTTCACAGGGGCCCTCTCATCTTATAACTCTTGAGCCGGTCTTATTCATAACCGCTTCGACCTCTTTAAGGTCAGCCATAGTAGTATCACCCGGGGTGGTCATGGCCAATGCGCCATGGGCCGCCCCGTATTGTACGGCACGCCCGGCGTCCTGTGTGGTCATAAGCCCGTATATCAATCCCGAAGCAAAGGAATCTCCTCCACCTACCCGGTCAAGTATCTCAAGACCCTTGTATTCATCGGATCTGTATATCTTACCCTCTGCATAGCATATGGCGCTCCAGTCATTGACAGTGGCACTTTTGACCTGTCTCAGGGTGGTGGCACAGACCTTGAAATTGGGATATTCCTCAACTGCCTTTCGGATCATCTTCTCGTATCCTGCTGTATTAAGCTGCAGGAGTCCGTCTTTATTCCCTTCGACCTCGAATCCCAGGCAGGCCGTAAAGTCTTCCTCATTACCTATCATGACATCCACATATCCTGCGATCTCACGATTGACCTCCCGGGCCTTTTTCAGAGCCTCTTCTTTGGAACCGGTCCTGTTCCACATGGAAGGTCTGTAGTTCAGATCATAGGAAACTATGGTGCCGTATTTCTTGGCGATCTTAATAGCCTCTATGACAGTCTTGCAGGATTGTTCCGAAAGTGCGGCATATATGCCGCCGGTATGAAACCATCTAACCCCCGCTTCACCGAAAAGCCTTTCCAGGTCAAGATCCTCCGGCTTTGCCATGGAGATGGCCGTATTGGCTCTGTCGGAGCAGCCCAGTGCCCCTCTTATGCCATACCCTCTTTCCGTAAAATTAAGGCCGTTGCGGCAAGTCCTTCCTATGCCGTCTGTTTCCATCCATCTGATATAGGAGGTATCCACTCCTCCCTGCAGGATCAGATCCTCCATGAGCTTACCTACCTCATTGTCGGCAAATGCGGTAAGTATGGCCGTTCTCATCTTAAAGCATCGTCTTAAGCCGCGGATAACATTATACTCTCCGCCGCCTTCCCAGACACGGAACTCTCTTGCGCATCTTATCCTGCCCTCGCCCGGGTCAAGTCTCAGCATTACCTCTCCCAAAGCTGCAGCATCATACGCACAGTCCTTTGCATCCTTCATTTGAAAAAGCATGGCCGCCTCCTTATATCACAGATGTCAGTTTCCCGGATATCACACATGTCAGTTCCCCGACGCTTACGCACTGAGTCTTTCATATACCTTCTTCATGGTAAGTCCCTGCACCACGGTAGTGAAGAAGGCAATGGCGTAGGTACATCCTAATACGATATGGTACACATCCTCCGGTATCATGGATGCCGTACTCATGGCAAGAGCTATGGAGAGCCCTCCCCTCAGTCCTCCCCAGGTAAGAAGTGAGCAGAATTTTCCCCTGCCGTATCCGTCCGGGAGGGGTCCCATCAGGAAGGTGCTGGTGTAGAGACTTGAGAATCTTCCCACCAGGTTGCATATCACAGCCGCTGCCGATAAAAGAATCACATACTGCATCTGCAATATCCTTACAAATGAAAAGCCCATGATCACATAGAGGATGGAATTGCAGAGATTGTCCAGTATCTCCCAGAAAAGGTCGAACTCCTTAAGGTCCAGTTCATTATGCTTAACCTCTTCCCTGTCCCGAAGAGTGGAGAACATGACTCCGCATACAACCGATGCTATGGCTCCGGAGCAGGAAAACTTCTCGCAAAGCCAGTAAGACAGGGCCACTGTCAGCAGGCTTACGAATATCTGCCTCTTATTGTCCTTTGTGGATCTGAAGATAAGGAAGAATACAAACGTCACCGCCACGCCGATCACAGCGGCACCTATTATCTCCCTGAGCATCACGGCAAAGAATCCTTCACCTGCATCTGCTCCCACCATGCCGGAAAAGCATACGAACAGGGCAACACCTACTCCGTCATTAAGCAAAGACTCACCCTCTATCAAAAATCCCGTATCCTTTGGCAGGCCGAATTTATTCAATATGCTGGTGGCTGCTATGGGATCCGTAGGTGCTACTATGCTTCCGAACATGAGACACATGGGAAGTGAAAATGACAGACCAAACAGCATGGAGACCAGATAAAAAAGTCCTCCGTAGAATATGGCTCCCAGCAGGGTACAGACTATGGCAAGAACGCCCACAGGCCTTGCAAGTCTCCTGAAATCGGACAGCTTCATATGGCAGGATCCGGCAAAAAGCATGAAGCAGAGTACTCCCTCCATCAGGAAGGACTCCAGGTCAAAAAGCCTTATCTGTGACAGAAACTCGCTGACACCGGTTCCCCTTGCCGCAGAGACTATAAGGGTGACTATGGCTCCGATCACTACGGAGAATATCATGAGAGCGATCTCATAGGTAAGCTTCGTAACCTTCTCGTTAAAGAATCCGAGCAGCACTATCAGAAAAAGTATCAGTACCGCATAAAAGAGAAATCCTATATTCATGTGTCAGCCTCCGTGTTTTTTATTCTCTCTGCCCTCGCTGCCTGCGCTGTCTGCGCTATCTGTGCTCCGATGACCGCACAGAGAAAGATCCAGAATAATATCCTGACAGGGAAGCACAACAGCAGAAGAAGGGCCGCAGCAAAGGGCTTCTTAAGCTGTGCTCCGAAAAGCGCCGCCGTTATGGATGCCGCGGCAAAGGCCGCGTGGGGCGCAGGGTCCTTGAATACAAGGAAGGATATGGCATATCCCATACAGGTTGATGCATAGATCAAAGGGAAGAAGTGACCTCCCTTCATACCGAAATTGATGCAAAAGGCTGTCATAAAGACCTTCAGAAGCGCTATGCCCATTAGGACGGGCCAGGCATAGAGCATATAGGATCCCATCAGCTTTGACATCTGCTCCTCTCCGGAGAACATGACCATGGGAAAAAACGCCACTGCCACCCCTATGACTATGCCGCACAGGGTCTCTCTGAGTACAGGTGGTATCCTCTTACCCATTTCTCCTGTCAGTTTTTCGGACAGTTCAAAAAGATGATACAGAACAAGCCCCGTTATAATATAAACGATGAGCATGAGATAATCTGCCCTCTGTACTGTGGCCTCTTCAAAAGAAGGAAAGCCCTCCATGGCTTCGCCGAAGAGGGAATTCAGCACTTCTATGACCAGGAATCCGGAAGCGGTCGATATGCCGTAGAGCAGGAGCTTCGACCCCTTTGACATCCCGGGCGCTTTTATTCCCTCACCCTCTTCACTCTCCTCAACCGCCAGTATGCCGAAAAGAGGGGAATGAAAAAGCTGCCCCAGTGTCAGGGCTTCTCCGATCTCGGAAAAGGATGCCGTATCATTCTTTGCAAAGGAAACATTATCTCCGACCCAGTAACAAAGTGCCGCTATGATGCCCGTAAGGCCGGCTTCGGGACCGACACTTGAGCCTATGATCAGAGGAATAAAAGCCATGACGAGGATAACAGCCATAGGCTTATAGTCATAATACTTATCCTTTTTGATCTTTTTCATCACCACTGGAAGCTCTTCCGGATAATCTCCGAACCGCTTACGGATCACCCCGCAAATCAGTCCCAGCAGCGCACAGACGGCAATGGCTGGATACGGTATGCCCGTGATTTGCCACAGCTCGTTCCATAAAAGATCCGCCCCCAGGGCAACACCCTTAAGAAAAACCCATATGACGGCCCCCGCAAAGGCTCCGAGGATCGCCGTAAAGATCACAAGTTTTATGGTATTACCGGCTTTTTCTTTCATCTCTTACCTGTATATCATTCTCCGTCTTTAGCTGCTTCCGCATTGCCCGTACCGCTCTCTCCGGCGTCCGCAGCATCAGCTATGACATCCTTTACCTTATCCACTGCACAGGCTACGATTATCATGTCTATGCCTGCTTCCATGAAATAGAAGCCTATGAGCAGTCCCGTGGTTATGGCCATGACACCGGGGTGTACGAAGGAATATATGCCCAGGATCACATTTAATATACCGATGATGAGGCCCCAGTACCATCCGGGGATGACCCCTTTGGTCTGTATGGAAGCCACGACGGCGATGATACCTCTGAATAAAAACCATGAAGCAGCGAAATACAACAGCATTGCATCAACCAACAGGGTGCTGCCGGGATATATCATGGCAACGATACCCACGATTATGGCAAGTACGCTCACCACTATATGCAGCGCATCGCTCTTCTTCTGAAAGGCTTTGATAAGTCCCATCAGGCCATACACGAACATGAGTATGGTGATAAAGTATCCTGCCGACAGGAATGTGAGAACAGGCGTGAAAATAGCTGATACGCCCGTGATGATCAGTAAAACTCCCATGATTATGCTTAATACTATCATAATATATCTTCCTTTCCGGACCTTTTTTCAGTCCGCCCTGACACGTTGTACGTGTGCATCATGCAACACCATATTATATAATACAAACGCCCAAAGTAGAAATGGCTTTTGAACTTGTTCAAAAAGCCATTTCTCTTTGGGCGTCAAACAATACGAGCATGCAGCAATTTACGCAGTAAATTAGCGGAATGCGAGTATTGTAGAATTGCGAAAGTTGCCGGAGGCAACGGAGCAATTCGTTGTATTAGTACAACGATCCGGGACTTATGGCTTTTGAACTTGTTCAAAAAGCCATTTCTCTTTGGGCGTCAAACAATACGA
>CAMOIV010000087.1 GCA_946616305.1 uncultured Lachnospiraceae bacterium
CCATCTCGAATATCCTGGTGATGATAGCCTGGATCTTTCTTGTTTATTTCCTGCAAAAGAGGATGGATCTTGATATTAAGTACCGTCTTTTGGGTTTACTGTTCATATTTGCCGCCTATTCCATCGGAGGTATCCGGTATTCCGACATGATGTTCTATAACGGAGGATACTACGCTTACAAGGTGTTTGTTATATTGCTCCTTATCATGATATTGTCTGACATGGATGCCGATGTAAAAAGCGCTTCAAATATCGCAAAACTTGTGCTCTATGCCTTTCTTCTGTTCCTCACCTGCGTTTCAAGCGGTGTATACGTGATGCTGTGCGGACTGTTCCCTGTAGCTGTCTGTGTGGCAGGTTACGTATTTACGGGACATTTTAAGGAAAAAAGGCTCTATCTTATCATACTGGGAGCCATATCTCTTGGTGCTACCGCCGCAGGACTGCTTCTTAACACACTGTTAAAGGTTGAAAGTACCACATATGAGCTCCACGGTGTACATCAGATACTGGAGCATATATGGGCGACTTTGGCTGATTACTTCGATCTGTTCGTACCCATAGGGTCCTTTGGTACAGAAGTGGCCATAAAGCCCTTTTCGGCTACGGGCATATTCCAGCTTATATGCATAACTCTTGCCATAGTTATCACGTGTCTGGGGCTTATGTCGCTTGGGAGAGTGTTTAATCCCGGGATCGTTAAGAATGATGAGGCTGCCAGGGCCGGGGAAGACTCCGAAAGCGGAGATTTCAGGGGGACAGGCTCAACCTGTAAGGAGAGATACATTGAATGCATGCTGATAAGTGTGGCTGCCTGGAATTTCTTTATAGTGCTCTTAACGGCAGAGTCCACCTCAAGATATCATATCATCAGCATGATACCCATCATGCTTTGTGCGGTGCTGAACCTTAAGCGGATCTTCAACAAAGAGGGAGGAAGGTTCTTCTTCCTTGATAAGAACCTGACCCTTGGCCTGTTCGCCGTTGTTTTCACAGCCTATGCCCTGTTTTCCTTCCATTGGACAAAGGAAGTGCATTTCCATGAACTGGACTCCAGGCGTGAGGTTATGAACGAGATCATCAGGTATATGGACGAGAATGATATAGATACCGTGTTTTCCAGCGATTTCGGAACCATGGAGACCTTAAGGCTTGTAGATGCGGATAAAGACAGGACCTTTGTCCTGTACGACCCTATACAGGGCGGGATCGTGAATAATAAGGACTTTTACGGTGACAGATGTGACAGGGGAGCCTTTTCAGACAGGAACATGATCGTGATGACCGTGGAGAAGGCCAATGAGTCAGCCTCTTATTTTACGGATCAGATAGTGAGCAATTATGAACAGACACAGGAGGTTTTAGGCTATAGGTTCTTTGTGAGCGATACCTGTCCCATAGACGGAAGGGCCGGATTCCCCATGACGGAGCATTCCACGGATCTGCCCATTACCGAGGGCTATGAGACAGCGGGAGAGATAGATAAGGACGCAAGACTCATATCCTACGGTGCGGGAGCGATACTTACCTCACCTCCTCTTGCATCCGACGGTAAGAAGGAATACAAACTGGTGCTTCACTATCAGGCAAACGAGATCGCCGATGGCGAGATCCATATATCAAGAGACGGTGAAGACATATACGTCCTGCCCCTTGACAATGCAGCAGACGAAGCGGAGGCCGTGATCCCTGCCGTGGCAGGAGATTATGTGATAAGCGTGGTTATGAACAATAGCGCGCCCATGATAATAGAAAGGCTTGATTTCTACGATAACTCCTCATTATGAGGGGAATCCGACGAGAATCAAAAGAATCCCCGGCATAAATAAAAACAACCGGGGAGCCGGTCCTCTGCAAGTTGACTCCTAGAATCATCTAGGTGGGTTCATGCCGCTTCTTTCCTGTCTTCCTCTCTATGACAGAGTCATTGGGGGCAAGCCCCCACGGAGGCCTGACATTCACGGAAGTTTGAGCTATGATCCCGTTTAAAGTATCTGTAGGTTCAAATACACAGAGGTTATCGAACTCCTCAGCCGTTACGGTAATTATAAGGTTTTTTGAGAAATGCATCAACTTTTCCGAGGGCGGAGAAGGGCTGTTTTATTACTTTTGACGCCTATATGAACTTATGCTATAATAGGTTCTGTTTTTTGGATTGTAAATATGATCACAGTTTGCCGGAGGATACGGATATGAAACATGTAAAGACATTGAACACAAGGGATTACAAGAAGTCTGTCGTAAAGGGCGGATGCGGCGAGTGCCAGACATCATGCCAGTCAGCCTGCAAGACCAGCTGTACGGTAGGCAATCAGTCCTGTGAGAATAAGAATAAATAAATCAGGTTTTTGCGACGCATGAAGCGGCAGCAGGATATCTGCTGCCGCTTGAATTGTGTAATAAGATGATATAACGTAAGCACCATCGTCTCCGTACGGATCTCACCTGTGGTGGGGACACGGGGCTTTGGCCGGTTCAGACAGTAAGCTGCCATGGTACATGAGTATAAGAACAACGGATACAATATAGTTCTGGATGTTAATTCCGGAGCTGTGCATATAGTGGACGATATCGTATACGATATGATCCCTCTCATTGAGGAGGATATGGATGCCTCCGATAAGGCTCTATATGAGGCTTTGGAGGGACGATATGATATGGCTGATATCAGTGAGGCTGCTTCCGAGATAAGGCAGCTTAAAGAGGACGGAGCCCTCTTTACTCCCGATTCCTTTGAACAGTATGTGGACAGCTTTACCAAAGGCAAGACGGAGCATCCGGTAGTCAAGGCTCTCTGTCTGCATATAGCTCACGACTGTAATCTCCGCTGCAAATACTGCTTTGCCGAAGAGGGTGAATACCACGGCAGGAAAGCTCTGATGAGCTATGAGGTAGGATGTAAGGCACTTGATTTTCTTGTGGCTAACTCCGGGGCAAGACGGAACCTGGAGGTGGACTTTTTCGGCGGGGAACCCACCATGAACTTCGAGGTGGTGAAAAAGCTTGTAGAGTACGGCAGATCCCTGGAGAAGGAGCACGACAAGAACTTCCGCTTTACCCTTACTACCAACGGAGTGCTCTTAAACGATGAGATCCTTGATTTTGCCAATAAGGAGATGCATAACCTTGTACTGTCCATCGACGGCAGGAAGGAAATAAATGACAGGATGAGGCCCACTGCTAACCAAAAGGGCTCCTATGATGTGATACTGCCTCATTTTCAGAAGGCTGCAGAGTCCAGAAACCAGCAAAACTATTATGTCCGGGGGACCTACACCCATTACAACACAGATTTCAGTAAGGATGTCCTGCACCTTCACGACCTTGGCTTCGAGCAGATATCCGTGGAGCCTGTGGTATGTGATCCAAAGGAGGATTACGCATTAAGAGAAGAGGACGTCCCGGCCCTCCTTGAACAGTATGACATACTCGCCCGGGAGATAATAAAGAGAAGAAAAGAAGGAAGGTTCATAAATTTCTTTCATTTCATGATAGATCTGGAGGGCGGACCCTGTGTTGCCAAGAGGCTGTCAGGCTGCGGAGCGGGTCTTGAGTACCTGGCTGTAACTCCCTGGGGGGACATATATCCCTGCCATCAGTTTGTGGGTGAAGAGCGATTCCTCATGGGGAATGTGTATGACGGAATCACAAAAGATGAGATCGTTAAGGAATTTGGCAGGGCCAATGTATATACAAAGCCTGAATGCAGGGAATGCTTTGCAAAGTTCTACTGCTCCGGAGGGTGCATGGCAAATTCCTTCCATGCCACCGGAAATATCAACGGAAATTACGGAATAGGTTGTAAATTACAGCGAAAACGTATAGAATGTGCAATAATGATAAAAGCGGCGGAAAGCAGCTGATCAATATAGAAAAAGTATAACAAAGAGTAAGAGGAGACGAGATGAAAAAGAGTAGTGCGGTCATAGTCCTGGTTTTGATGATTGCAGCCATAATAGGCCTTGGATATGTGGACTATGCCATCGTAAGAGACACCATGAACACTCCCGGTAAGGGAGAATCCATCAAGCTTGGACTGGATCTTGCAGGAGGCGTGTCCATCACCTATCAGGCAACAGGTGAGGAGGATCCTTCGGTCCAGGATATGGCTGATACCATCTATAAGCTGCAGCAGAGAGTGACAGCTTATTCCACCGAGGCCAAGGTATATCAGGAAGGCACAAGGCGTATCAATATCGAGATCCCCGGTGTTTCGGATGCCAATAAGATACTTGAGGAATTGGGAAAGCCCGGATCCTTATATTTCATAAAGCAGAACGGCCCTGACGGCAGCCTTAACTATCAGTATGACGGGGTGGGTTACGTCCTTACAAAGCCTTTGGATCAGCTTCGTGAGGAGGGCTCCATAGTCTGCGACGGTACGAATGTTATATCATCTGAGCCCGCAACACGTACCGATACCACTACCAGACAGTATGTCGTTAATCTTACATTTGATCCCGAGGGAACAACAGCCTTCGGAGAAGCGACCACAGAGGCTTATCTGAACGGTGCCACCATAGGTATTTATTATGATGATCAGTTTGTATCCGTTCCCAGAGTAAATGAGCCCATAACAGGCGGACAGTGCGAGATCTCAGGTCAGGAATCCTATGAAGAAGCAGAGCAGCTGGCTTCGACCATAAGGATCGGTGGTCTCACCGTAGAGCTTGAGGAGCTGTCATCCTCGGTAGTAGGAGCGCAGCTTGGATCACAGGCCATAAGGACATCATTCATGGCCGCAGGCATAGGCATAATCCTTATCATCATATTCATGATAGTTGTATACTGGATACCCGGTGTGGCGTCATCACTCGGCCTGATCCTTTATACGGAGATAGTCATCGGACTTATCAAGGCATTTGATATCACTCTGACGCTTCCCGGTATCGCAGGTATCATCCTGTCAATTGGTATGGCCGTGGATGCCAACGTTATCATATTTGCCAGGATGAGAGAGGAGACCGCCAAGGACCTTTCTGTGGGAACAGCCATGAAGAACGGCTACAGCAAGGCTTTGTCGGCTATCATAGACGGTAATGTGACAACCCTTATAGCAGCACTGATACTTGGTATCAGAGGCACAGGAACGGTACAGGGCTTTGCCATCACTCTTGCACTGGGTATCATCGTTTCCATGTTTACCGCCCTTGTTATCACCAGGCTTATAATGAACGCTTTCTACGGTGCAGGTATACAGAATGAGAAATTCTACGGCAGGGCAAAGGAGATAAAGAGCATCAATATTGTGGGCAAGAGATGGATCATCATTGCCATCTCCGCGATCCTGGTGCTTTCGGCTCCCGTGCTCATGGCTGTCAATCAGGCTTCCATAGGACACCCGCTAAACTTCTCTCTGGAGTTCCTGGGCGGTACATCCACCACGGCCGATATAGGCGAGGATATGACTCTTGACCGTATCGAGAGTGAGATCCAGCCTCTTGTTTCCGAGATAACCGGTGACAATGCCATAAACATCTCAAACGTAGAGGGAAGCAAGATCAATATCCGTACCAGAGCCCTTACCCTTTCTGAGAGAGAGGCGCTGACTGATATGCTCAAGAATAACTTCGGTGCGGCTGATACCGATATAGAGATGGAGAACATCTCAGCCACCATATCCAGCGAGATGCAGGCTGATGCCATCTGGGCCACCATTATAGCCCTTGTGTGCATGCTCATCTACATCTGGATCAGGTTCAGGGATGTCAGGTTCGGAGCTGCATCGGTTACGGCTCTGCTGCATGATGCCATGGTAGTCATAGCCTGCTATGCACTGACCAGGATCTCGGTGGGCGGCACCTTTATCGCAGCCGTGCTTACGATAATCGGTTATTCCATCAATGCTACCATAGTCATATTCGACAGGATCAGGGAGAATCTGAGGATAATGGGCAAGGCTCCTTTGGAGGAGGTTGTAAATACATCCGTCACCCAGACGCTTTCCAGGTCGGTCTTCACATCATTGACCACATTTATCACGGTACTCATGCTGTTCATACTGGGAGTATCAAACATCCGTGATTTCGCCCTGCCCCTTATGGTAGGTGTTGTGGCAGGAACATATTCATCGGTATTCCTTGCAGGAAATCTCTGGTATATGTTCAGACAGATAAAGGGCAAGGCAAAGGAAAAGGCTAAGTAAGAACCAAGCGAGGTAGGATATGGTAAAGCAGCTCATCGTCGTGCCGCAGTGGACGGCGGATACAGGGAGGCCCTGATCTTCGCCACTGATCCCAATCTGGTGGTCGTAGACATGGATATGTCCTATACGGTAACGGACACGGTACGTCTCATGGGACTTATCAAGCGGCTTTCACTTAATAACAGCAGGATCCTCCTGATATCCGAAGATAAGATAACAGGTAAGGAAGCCTTGAAGCTCATGGGGATCGATGCGGTCTACCTTGCAAAGCATGAGATAACTCCAAAGCTTTTGGCTAATTTCATCAGAAAATAGAGATGCTTACGGACTAAAAGCAAAGAGAATGGGATAAAACAATATGGCGCAGATATCGACACCGGTATCTGCGTTTTTGTTTTGCCCTCAATAAAGGTCTTGTATATAGTACATATAACAGATTTATGATAAAATTATGGTGTTAATGTCGAACAGTATTCAAATGCAGTGTTGACCGTTTCATGACTTTGAGGGGGTTATATGCAAAAGATAACCGGAAAGAGTCTGGCGGCCGGAGCAGTTATAGGCCGACTCAAATTTTACAGGGCTCCCGAATATGAGATAGATGAGGGAGATTATGACGATTCCGAGGGCGAGATCGAGAGATTCCATAATGCCAGGAGGGCGGTAAAGCATCATCAGAAGATGCTTGCTCAGGCGGCAGAGGAGGCTTCCGATGCAGAGGGCGCTTCGGTTTTTAATTCCCATGCTGCCCTTTTGGAGGATCAGGGACTCATACACCGGGTAGAGGACTTTATCATCGAGATGAAAAAGAGCGCCGAGTACGGCGTTAAGGTCGGATTTGACGATGTGGCCGATGATATCCGCAGTCTTCCGGATCCATATATCAGCAAGAGAAGCGATGACGTACTGGAGCTCGAGAGAGAGATCCTGGAGGAGCTTACGGGAGTTGCAGGGACCATCAAATTCGGGCAGGATCCGTATATCCTTGCAGCATACGACCTGACGGCATCCGAAGTCGCAAGGCTTGACAGACACCATGTCATAGCCATAGTGATGAAGGAGGGCAATCTTAACACTCATGCGTCCATACTGGCCAAGGGACTTGGCATCCCCTGTGTTATAAGGGCCAATGCCATCTCCGCTGCATATAACGGAAGAGAAGCCATAGTAGACGGTACGGAGGGGATCGTCTATATCGACCCCGAGGAAGAGACCGTCATAAAATATAAAGAGATAATGGAGAGGAACAGGGAATTTAATGATTCCCTTCTCCAGCTTCGAGGCAAGATGACCGTCACAAAGGACGGGAAGGAGGTCAGGCTATATGCTAACATCTCCGGACCTGAGGATGTGCCCCTTGCACTTGATAACGATGCATCCGGCATCGGCCTCTTCAGATCTGATTTCCTCTATCTCAAGAGCAGGGATTATCCCACTGAGGAAGAGCAGTTTGAGGCATATAAAAAGGTTCTGGAGGAGATGAAGCCCAGATCCGTTGTGATCAGGACAGTGGATATAGGTTCGGATAAGAGCGTGCCCTATCTCCAGCTTCCAGAGGAAGACAATCCTGCCATAGGCATGAGAGCCATACGTATAAGCTTAAGCCGAAAGGACTTTTTCAGGACACAGCTTCGGGCCCTGCTTCGGGCTTCGGTCTACGGCAACCTAAGGATCATATTCCCTATGATAACCAGCCTTGAGGAACTTTTGGAGTGTAAGGCTCTTCTTGCAGAGTGCGAGATGACCTTAAAGAATAATGACATAAAGGTGGGAAGCTACAAGACCGGAGTCATGATCGAGACACCGGCAGCGGTATTTGTAGCCGGTGACCTGGCAAAGGAAGTGGACTTCATGTCCGTAGGTACCAATGACCTGACTCAGTTCACCCTTGCGGTGGACAGAGAGAATCCGGCTCTGGATCGTTTCTATGATCCCCATCATCCTGCGGTCATCGAGATGATAAGGATGACCATTGAGGCGGGACATAAGCACGGCTGTCTGGTAGGTATCTGCGGCGAGCTTGCAGGAGATACCGAGCTTACGGAGACCTTTATGCGCATGGGAGTGGATGAACTGTCAGTCAATCCGCAATTTGTGCTTCCCTTAAGACAAAAGGTGAGAGAACTGGATCTTTCAAAGTAG
>CAMOIV010000088.1 GCA_946616305.1 uncultured Lachnospiraceae bacterium
GGCAGCTCTGTAGATGTTTTCTATATCCTTGGATGTCAGGGGTCTGATCCTTGAAAGCTTTACTGTATCATCTATGGTTGCATGCATGGCAAGCTCATGGATATCCTCGTCGGACAGCTCCGTAAGTCCCAGTTCCTTAAGGGACGTGGGCATGCCTATCTCCCGGAAGAAAGCCTCCGTGGCATTTATTCCCAGTATGGCGGCCTTTTTATCATCGGCAGTATCTATGCCCCATACGTTCCTTGCATATCTTGCAAAACGGTCTATGGCATCTTCATAGAGATATCTGGCCCAGGATGCCCATACTGCGGACAGAGTGGCTCCGTGAGTATGGTCGTATTTTGCTGACAGTGCCATGCCCACCTTATGTACGGAGAAATCCTTGCCTCTCCCAAGCTCCGTAAGATTGTTGTGGGATATGGAGGATGCCCACCATATCTCCGCCATGGCATCGTAATCGCTTCTGTCCGCAAGGACCAGGCGTCCGTTGTCCCTGACTGTCTTTATCACGCCCTCGGCTATGGCGTCCGTCAGATCGCATTTGATATCGCTTATAAAATACCTCTCAAGAGTGTGCATCATGATATCCACTATGCCGCATTTAAGCTGATAATCGGGAAGGGAATCCGCAAGGGAGGGATCCATGATGGCAAATACACACCTGTTGAACTCTGTATTTATACCCATCTTCCTGCCTGCCTTTTCGTTGGTCAGAACAGCCGAGTCACTCATCTCCGATCCTGCCGCCGGTATGGTAAGGACTGCCGCCACCTTAAGAGACCGGGTCAGGGGTACCTTCTTAGTCCATATGTCCCACAGGTCACAGTCGGGATTTGCCGCGCCGTGGGCTATGCCCTTGGCGGTATCTATAACAGATCCTCCTCCGACTGCGATGATGATATCCGCCCCTGTTTCCATGGCTTTTTTCACGCCCTCCTCGGCATGTGACAGTAGGGGATTGGCCTTTACTCCTCCGAAGGAATCGTGGGCGATGCCTGCTGCATCAAGGGAAGCTTCTACCTGTCCCAAAAGGCCTGATTTTCTGACACGGTCGGAGCCGTATACCAGAAGAGCCCTGGAAGCTCCGGCGGCTTTGGCCTCTTCTCCCGTCTTATCTGCCGTACCCTTGCCGAATATCACCTTGGTTGGCGTATGATATGTAAAATTCTGCATGCTTGTACTCCTTTCCCGGATACAGGACCCGCTACAGCGTCCCCCCGGTTATCCGGCACTGTACAGGCTGATTGTAACTGCCTGTTAATTTTAACATAATCCTCCCCTCTCATAACAGTATTACGGGAATAAAAATCCGGGATAAAACAACGATCCCCTTAAGCTTTGACGATAAACGTCTTCTTAAGGGGATCATCGTGATATTCCTGCTATAATGTAAAACGCGTCACTCCATACGTCTTGCAGGCTTTTTTATCTTATCCAATATGGCTCTGGTACGGGGATCACACTTTTTATCGCTTACGGAGGCACAGCTGCTGCAGGACGCACATCCGCCTTCCCTGCCCTTGCATCCGGCACAGGGTCCCTTTGTAAGCTCCTTTATGCATGCAGCCACCAGCAAAACAAGTGCCGCTATGACTATTACATATCCCATACCTTGACCTGTTTCCGGCTTATGCCCTGGCCTGAACGCTTGTGAGGGTCTTTACTTTTCCCTCGGGGCTGTAGCCTTTTCTGAAAAGCAGATATATGAGCAATACTATGAGCACTATACCCGCAACCGTTCCAAATCCGAAGCCGATCTCTCCCGTCAGCAGACCTCCTATATTGTAGAGGATCAGTGCCAGAGCATATGCCCAGACTGTCATATAACCGATAGCTGCCCATGTCCATGCCGCATTGTTCATCTCACGCTTTATGGCACCTATTGCTGCAAAGCAGGGTGCGCACAGGAGGTTAAATACCATGAATGAAAGCGCTGCCATAGGTGTGTAATCTGCCGCAACACGGCTCCATATACCTTCACCTTCTTCGCCAAGCTCTTCTCCTGCCTCTTCCTCATCATAATGGTACAGGACACCGAAGGTGCCTACCACCTCTTCCTTGGCCACGAGTCCCGTCACTGTGGCGACTGCAGGTTTCCAGCTGCCGAATCCCAAAGGTCTGAAGACTACGGACAGTCCTTTACCGATTCCCGCAAGCAGCGAGGCATCCATGGGAGTCACATCACTTTCAGGTATGTCCATTTTTTCCGCAAGGGAGGCCGTGTACTCATCCGTCACTACGCTCTCATCCTCGAAAAGGTCATCAACCATCCCGAATCGCCCGTTAACCGTCCCGAAGGATGAGAAGAACCAGATGATTATGGAGGAAACAACTATGACCGATCCTGCCCTCTTGATAAAGGACCAACCTCTCTCCCATGTTGCTCGTAACACCCCGCCTGCATTGGGAATATGATATGCCGGAAGCTCCATAACGAAAGGAGCGGGTTCGCCTGCAAACTGTTTGAACTTCTTAAGTATGATACCCGAGAGTATGATGGAGCCTATGCCGATAAAGTAAGCTGAAGCTGCGATCCAGGGAGAACCCCCGAATATGGCTCCTGCGATAAGGCCTATGATGGGAAGCTTGGCTCCGCAGGGCATGAAGGTGGTGGTCATGACCGTCATCTTCCTGTCCCTGTCATTCTCTATGGTACGTGATGCCATGACACCCGGGACACCGCATCCTGTCGCTACAAGGCAGGGAATAAAGGATTTACCCGAGAGTCCGAACTGTCTGAATACACGGTCCATTACAAATGCAACTCTTGCCATATATCCTATATCCTCAAGTATGGACAGGAGCAGGAAGAGTACCAGCATCTGGGGAACAAAGCCTATCACCGCTCCGACTCCCGCAACTATACCGTCCTGTATAAGGCCGTACAGCCAGCTGCCTTCGGCTACGCCGAGAGCTCCGAGGATCGAGTCAAACAATCCCGGCACCCATTCACCGAATATAACATCATTTGTAAAGTCCGTTGCCCTGGTACCGATGGATACTGCCCATCCTCCCATGGAAATGGCATATATGAAAAACATGACTGCGGCAAAGATGAAAAGACCCAGGACCCTGTTGGTCACAACCTTGTCTATCTTATCGGAGATGGTAAGCTCTCCCTTTGCCTTGCCTCTTACTACACTGTCACCGACGACACCTGTGATAAATTCATATCTCTCATTGGTTATGATGCTCTCGGAATCATCGTCTGCCTGCTTTTCATAGGCTTCGATCATGTCACTGATCTTTGAAGCGTCGGGACCGAGGCTCAGCTTCTTAAGAACCTTCTCGTCGCGCTCAAAAACCTTGACTGCATGCCATCTAAGCTGAGCATCATCAACCCTTCCCTTGAGGATCTCCTCTATCTTGGAAAGGATGGTCTCCACATCCTGTGAAAACAGGATACCTTTATCATCCGCAGGCTTTCCGGCCTTTGCAGCAGCTATGGCTTCGCTTGCTGCCTTATCTATTCCCTCGCCCTTCATGGCCGAGATCTCCACGACCTTGCAGCCAAGCTTTTCGGAAAGCTTCTTAGTGTCTATCCTGTCCTTGTTCTTATTCACAAGGTCCATCATATTTATGGCGATAACGATGGGAATGCCCGTCTCTATAAGCTGTGTGGTGAGATACAGGTTCCTCTCTATGTTCGTTCCGTCCACGATATTTAGGATCGCATCAGGCTTTTCTTCTATCAGGTAGTTTCTGGAAACCACCTCCTCCAGGGTATAGGGTGAAAGTGAATAGATACCCGGAAGATCCTGTATGATGACCTCGTGGTTGCTCTTAAGCTTTCCCTCTTTCTTTTCTACAGTAACTCCGGGCCAGTTTCCCACATACTGATTGGCTCCGGTGAGTGCATTGAATAGTGTGGTCTTGCCGCTGTTGGGATTGCCGGCAAGTGCGATCTTAATTGCCATTTATTTATTCTCCTCCTTGGCTGATATCCTGCATCCCTCACCGATCCTCATGTGGGAGTGCAGGGCATGCGATACCTGTTAATAGTTGTTTACTTGTGTCAAAGAACCTACTCTACCTCTACCATCTGAGCATCAGCCTTACGCACAGACAGTTCGTAATTACGTATGTTCAACTCCATGGGATCGCCCAGGGGTGCAACCTTGCGGACAAAGATCTCAACTCCCTTGGTTATGCCCATGTCCATGATCCTGCGCCTTACAGGTCCATCTCCATGCAGTTTGACAACCCTAACCGTCTCGCCCACAGGTACGTTTCCTAACGTCTTCATTACAGTCTTCCTCCATAAAAATATTTCACAGGATCACAGATCCCTTGATCAACTATTCAACCAGAATCTTAGAGGCCATCTCTTTAGTAAGAGCCAGCCTTGAATCCTTGATATTCACTATAAGGTTCCCTGCCTGAGCCTGTATCACGGAAACTTCCGCGTTGTTCACGAATCCCAGATCTGCCAGATGATTCCTTGTCTCCTGGTTTCCTCCGACCCTCCTCACGACGGCCTTTTCTCCTGCTCCAAGTACGGTAAGCGGCATCATCGCACCTCCTTATCAAATACTGCCATGCAGTTAGTTAATCCTAATTCGATTGTATGTTAGCACTCGCTAACTTGACTGTCAAGATTATTTTGAGGATAAAAATATGACCCGGAGCGGCATAACCTGCCAAGCCGGGTCATATAGATCTTAACTACGGTATGATAACGGACCGGACATCAAGTGGTCAGGCCTCTATGGTGCACGCTTAACATACACTTCGTCCGCACGGTTCCTATCCTTGAAGCTCACAGTATATGTCTGATCTCTGTCCACACCGAACACAGCCTGATTTACCGTGCTGTAATAATCCAGTACCAGATCGGGAACCAGTTTCTCTATCTCCTCCGGGTCCACTATGACATCAAGGGTCATTTCGTCAAAGGCTTCCTCATCCCATGAGCTTACTTCTATGCTGCGGATCTGATCTGCCCTAAGCACGTTATCCGTATCGGCTCCGAAATCCCTAAGGAGTGAGAGCGTCTTTTCAAAGGACGGGTAGACGTAGCCCAGCTCCAGTTCACCCGAATCGGGATTGCCCTGCACGCTCTTGAACTCCACATTGGCACTAAGCCTGCCTACAGGTGCATCCGCCTTCAGGTCGTCAAGAGTGAGACTGCGTATGTCTGCGGAGATGGCATCTATCAGAACCTGTTTCTGTCTTTCATCCAGATCAGATATTATCTTCGCATCATCAGCTGTTTCATATGTAAAGTAGGTAATGTCCTTGAGATCCGGCAGTCTGTCCTCTGACAGGGCATAGTAGGCTGCATTCTTGTATTCTTCGGTGTTATACAGTTTCTCAAAGATACCGTACAGCTCCGGATCGCTAAGATCCAGATAGTAGGAGCGTTTGAAATCCTTTCCCGACTTAAGCTTCAGATCAAACGAAACGAGGCTGCCCATGATGGGTCCGCCGTCCTTCATACGATAGAGTGCGGCATTATCCCGACCGGCCTTTGCAAGGGCATAGGCTGATCCCGTATCATTAAGATCCATCTCCTTAAGTATACGGTCCGACTCGGAAAGAGTCTCCAGATCCCAGCGATAGGACCGTGTATAGGGACCGTTGTCCAGGCCCTCCACATATACAGCGGCGCTTTGTATCTGATCCTCCTTTGGAAGCCTTGAGTCATATCCGAAGGGATCGAACACGAATATGCATACTATGACCGCTGTGATGACAGCCGCGATCGCAGCAGAGGGCAGATGTTTTGCGCACGCCTTGAAATCAAATTCGTAGATTATCTCAACCACGGCATGAGAGAGTATGAGGCCTATGATGATGCCAAAGGCAAGCCACCTGTATGCACCGTGCTCGGATATGCTTGAGAACATTATCCCGAAGGTAAGGGATACGGGTATCATGATCAATACCTTTATAATGGGCTTGGTGCCTGCAAAAGCCATGGCTCTTCCTGCCGATTCCGCAGGGCGCTTCTTTATGAGATACATGCAAAGGCCAAACAGCAAAAGTGCTGTAAGCAGTATCCCATAGGCTGCCCTGTAACTCCAGGGCAGATAATCATACGCGTAGGGTATGGGATCCAGCTCATCAAGCGAAAACGGTAGCAGCGTAAAGGGGCAGAGATACATAAGGAAGCGGGGCTCCTCGGTACTGTACTTCGTAACCCAGAAGTTAGTACTGTATCCCTCTGCCAGCATGGCATATATCTCCAGCCCGAAAAGGAGGACAAAGGATGCGCAGACAGTCACTGCCCCGTGTCCGGTCAGGATGGCCGCCAGTACGATAATGGTATATATGAGCAAATATGAGCACATCAGGATAAAGGCAGTCATAAGGCCGTACAGATATCCTGCCGGAGTAAGGCTTCCCTTTGCAGCTCCCAGGATCGCTGCTACCAGCTGCATCACAAGATACGGCACCAGTGTGATGAGTATGCCGTTTAAATATGCTGCGGCAAATTTACTGCTCCGTAACACCGGTATGGAACCGTAGAAGTCGGTTTCTCCCTTGTTGTGAAGATACTTCATGCCCTGCATGGAGGATATCACCGCCATGATGACCATGCCGAAGATCACCAGAAAATTAGTGGGGCCGAGTATGTTCTTTGCAAAATCATATTGGATAAACTCCATGGCGCCGGCCATATCTATCCTGTCTTCAAGCTTTATAAGAGCCGGTACCGGCAGAGCAAAGAAGAACCCTACCGTGGCAAGGGCCAGAGGCCAGAGCCTGAGCTTCATGTCTTCTTTCATGATATTAATAAATGATCTTTTTGATGTCATATCCTTCTACCCCCGTTGATGTGATAAAGATCTCTTCCAATGAGAGGGGAAGAGCCTCCATGAATACAGGATTGGATTCACGTAGAATTCCGTTGAGTTCGTTCTGCCTGCCCCTGGCGATGATCGTATAGAGCGAGCCGCGCTTTTCCTGTTCCAGGATTTCCAGTCTTTCAAAGATCTCGCCGGGATCGTAATCCGAATGAAAGACAACCTGCACCTTGTGAACGTCTTCCTTGATATCATCCAGATCCCTGGATAACAGCATGCCGCCCTTGTACAGGAGTCCTACTGTATCGCATATGTCCTCAAGCTCCCTGAGGTTGTGGGATGCTATGACCGGCGTCAATCCGTTGTCTGTCATACCCTGCGCGAAGAGGCTCTTCACTCCCTGCCTCATCACCGGATCCAGTCCGTCAAAGGTCTCGTCACAGAATATATACTTTGTTCCTGCAGAAAGACCCAGTATGATGGAAAGCTGCTTCTTCATACCCTTGGAGAAGGTGGTTATCTTTCTGCTCCTGTCGAGTTCAAAGCGCTTCATCAGATCCTCATAGCGCTCCCTGCTGAACGCGGGATAGCATTTTTCATAGAAACGAGCCATATCATCCGGTGTGGCATTCAGAAAGAAATAGGCCTCGTCGGAAATATAAAAGAAGTTTTCCTTGCATGAAGGATTCTCGAATACAGGGCTTTCGTCTATTGTGATGGTCCCCCTATCCGGCTTCAGTACACCTGATACCATCCTAAGAAAGGTGGATTTACCTGCACCGTTGGTACCGATGAGGCCAAAGACCTTGCCTTCCTCTATCTGAAGGGTTATATCATCAACAGCCAGCACATCCCCGAATCGCTTAGTGACATTCTCGGCTTTTATCATTTCTTCCCTTCCTCCTTTATGACATCTATCATTTCGGAATCGGTTATGCCCAATTCCTTAGCTTTTTTCACAAGATCCATAAGATCCTGCAGGATCTCCTTTTTCTTCATATCTCTCACTCCCTCACTGTTCTTTACAAAACTTCCCCTGCCCGGAACAGAGTATGTATACCCTTCTATCTCCAGCTGTCTGTATGCCTTCTGTATGGTGTTCGGATTAATGGACAGATCCGTAGCCAGGCTTCTGACGCTGGGCAGCATCTCATCCGGAGACAAGACTCCGCTTATGATGTCGCCTTCTATGGCTGAGACAAGCTGCTCATATAAGGGCCGTTTATCCCGGAAATCTATATTCCAACTCATGCTTCTCCTTTCCCAAGGGATGTGACCCCTTGGCTGTATCTTTCATACCAACCGTACTATGTTGGATAGTACAGTTAGTATACCCGCGTCGCTGCACCCTGTCAACCCCTGATCTTGAACAAGAGAAGCCTGTACCTGACAGCCATAGATCGCAGCGTTTTAGGTACAGGTCCGGCTAAAAATGCCTCGATCCTCGCCAGAGAACGGACAACCGTCGTACCTGACAGCCATAGATCGC
>CAMOIV010000089.1 GCA_946616305.1 uncultured Lachnospiraceae bacterium
GTCCTGCCCCTCTAAAGTGGTTATCTCGACTCTCTTCTGGGTGATGGTATAGGGAGTCCTCTCATCTGCCACTTTCCTGCAGTAATCAAGGGTCTTCTGCATCTTGTCCCTGACATGCAAAAGCTCCCTGTACACCTCTTCGTCCTCTGTCGATACCACCATGATGAACTCTTCCTTGTTGGTTATCAGACTTTTGACGGCCTTAACCTTCTTATGCTCCAGTATCTCTATCTCGTCCGTAAGATCATCGATATCATACAGAAGGATGGGATTTCTTGATGCCACAACATCTATCTCGTCCGCCATGCGTATGAGAGATGCAAGATACGGCAGACAGATCTTATTCCCTCCCGGGACCTCAAACTCCGACGGATACTCGCTCTCATCCATGAGATCAGTACGTCTGTGTCCTCTGGACACCTGCACTATGGCATGGGTATGCTCAGGAGACGGTATGTCCAGTAAATCGGCATACTTTTTGATAAAAAACCCGCTGAATTCATGATGGAATTCCCTTACCACATCGCTCAGCGTAGACCCGGGATGGCTTTCCATATACTCATCACATGGAAGCAGACTCTTGAACTCTTCGTATTCCTCGCGCCTCAGTCCCATACCCGAGTCATGGAGATAACATGCCGATAGCAGCACATATATCTCATCCGCATTCATCATATCGATCTGTTCCCTGCCTATCAGGACATTGCAGAAGTCTATGACAGTCATGCAATGGAGCAATGTATGATCCGTATATTCCGGGAATAATATCTTAAATCTGTCCAGGATCCTTGAGAGCACAAGACCTGTATCCTTGACTCTCCTGTTAAGAGCAGGATCCAGGGATTCAAGCCTCCTCTCAAGCATGTATTCGGTTCTGTCTTTTCCATCATTTGCCATGATTCGTGCCTACGGGACGTATAGTTACAGTTTCTTTTCTATTTCTTCTATCACGGTCTTAAGGGCCTTGATCCGGGCATAATGCTTGTCATTTGATTCAAGAATGTGCCAGGGAGCAAACTCCGTACTGGTTTTCTGTATCATTTCATTCACAGCCTCCTCATATTGAGGCCACTTTTCTCTGTTGCGCCAGTCCTCATCCGTGATCTTCCACTGCTTTTCCGGCGTATTCTGCCTGAAGTTGAACCTCTCAAGCTGCGTATCCTTGTCGATATGGACCCAGAACTTTATTATCACAGCGCCCCAGTCATATAGTTCCTTCTCGAACTCGTTTATCTCGTTGTAGGCACGCTGCCAGTCGTTTTCGGAGCAGAAACCCTCAAGCCTCTCCACCATCACACGTCCGTACCACGTTCTGTCAAATATGGCTATATGTCCGTCCTTTGGAAGCCTGGTCCAGAATCTCCACAGATAGTGCCTGTTCTTCTCATGGGGTTCGGGAGAAGCAATGGGATGGACCTCAAAGCCTCTGGGATCCAAAGCTGCCGTAAGACGTTTGATATTTCCACCCTTTCCGGCAGCATCCCAGCCTTCATACGCTATCACTACGGGTATCCTGGCCTGATATATCTTATTGTGCAGATTGGCAAGCTTCGTCTGCAGTTCCTTTAATTCCGCATCATATTTATCATCCGGGATCTTTTTGTCCAGAGATATCTCGGATAACGGCTTCATCGTAACAAGCGGGAAGGTGTTCTGCAGGAGAGGCGCCGTATAGGATGAATTCTGCAGGGCGGTACCTATATTCTTCACCAGAAGCTCCGTGATCTGCAGCTCGGCCCATTTTTTATTCTTGGAATCTATGAAGTACCAGGGAGCTATGAACTGATTTGTGGCCTCCAGATAATCATCATATACGTCCACGCACTTGTCGTAATGCTTATTCTGCCAGAGGTCCCACTTCTCCACCCTCCATTCGGTGCTCTTCTTATCCGCAAGCTCCTTAAGGCGTTTCTTCTGCTCACTCTTCGATATGTGGAAGAAGAACTTCACCACCAGATATCCGTTATCCGAAAGGGTCCTCTCGAAACGCTTGATAGAGGTGAGTTTTTTCTGATATTCGTCATCATCGGTCTTTGAAAGAAGCCTGTCTCTGGTGATCTCATCCATCCAGCTTCCGTCAAAGAAGGAGAATTTACCCGCTTCGGGGATCCGCACAAAATATCGGTACAGGAAGGGTCTCCTTAGTTCATCCTCCCCGGGCTTTGACAGAGTCTCTGTCTTATAGAACCTGGGATCCAGATTCTTGATCACCTTGCCCATGACGCTGCCTTTGCCGGCACCGCCCCATCCGTCAAAGATCACCAGAACCGGAAGCTTTTTTTCCTTTATGGACATCTGCATCCCGTTAAGCTCGGCTCTCGCAGCCTGAAGTCTGGCCTTTATCTCTTCGTCATCCGGCCTTTTTGCCTTTACCCAGTCCTTTAACATATGTGCACCCCCTGTCCTTTTCATGTATTATGCGAATACCCTGCACCTTCATAGATTTTATCATAAAAATGCCCTCAGGGTATATCTGTTCTGTCACAGGGGCCACACTCCTTCACGGGCACTCCTCCGGCCTCCTCCATCCGTTTTTGATGGTAGTCTTAACCCGCAAATGATGGTACAATACCCCCATGGTCAGAGTATTTATGGTATTTTTCGGAATATGGATAGTTCTTACCGCATTCATTACCTTCATGGGATACGGATTATTTCCCGATAATCCTATATTCACGACGGGTATCATAGCATGCCTGATCTCGTGGTGCGCAGCTTTGGGCATCACTTCTCTTTTCTCCGTTTCCAAAACGGAGCTTGATAATCTCCGCAAGGAGGACGCCAACAGGGCCAAATACAACAGGCATCCCGGATGTAATGCAAATCACTACAAGGGTGTCGAGGTAGTGATCGGACGTCTGTGCCTTTTCCCTGAGGAGCTGATCTTTCATCCTCTCTCCTTTAAAGAGGAGTTAGAGGATCTTGTCATCCCCTACACCGACATAATCGATGTGGGAGTCGATGAAGAAAACAAGCATCATATCTGTGTCGAAAGCCGGGACGGCAGAAAGCATATATTCTCCGTCGCTGACAAGGAAAAATGGATCAACGGGATTAACGAAAAGCTGTGATCAAATGGCCCTACGTCATAAGCTTTATGCTGTGATCCACGCGGCTTGACGGCCTAAAAGAAATGCTGTGGCCATATGTTTTAACGGCACGATCTAAATGTTGTGATAAAGCGCGAAAAGACCCATAGTTATGTAAACGTATTCCGAAAACATTATGTTAACTATTTGCTTTATGTAAACTGCGGATTTTATGTCTACCTCCCTCCTTTATGTTTACTTTACGGAGGGATCCCGGTAGGTTTTGATCCCAAACCTCGCTGAAAACAGGGATTCCTGCATCTTTCACCCGGAGGTGTCACACTGCAGGCTATGTTTACTATGGATACTATGGATACGGCTTTATTTCTGAAAGTCCCGTTTATCGCAGGGATTAAGCCATATCACGAAGTCGCTTGATCCGACAGCAAAAGTGTCAAAAATTGCTATATAAACCCCTTGCTATCACAGAGAAAAAAGCGCAAAATAGTTCACGTGGCAGACTGCCATACAGTCGTTTTAGAAGATAGACAGTCATACAGACAAGGAACAGACCAGGAATCGGTATAATATGGAATTTGATTTTGACAAGGTATATGACCGCAGGAATACAAACTCACTGAAGTGGGATAAGGCAAGAGACAATCATCATGGTTCGGATGAGCTCCCCATGTGGGTAGCCGATATGGATTTTCCGTCTCCCGAACCTATAAGACGGGCTCTGATCGAAACAGCCGAGAAGGGCTTTTTCGGGTATACGGTAGATAAAAGGGACGACAGACAGATCATATCGGACTGGCTTTTACGCAGGCACGGTTATGCTCCCGATCCCGACGATATCGCCTTATGCCCCGGAGTAGTATTCGCTCTGACCGCTGCCATACTTGCATTTACAGCCAAGGATGATGCCGTCATGATATCGGAGCCTGTATATTACCCCTTCAGCTCCATGGTGAAGGATACTCAGAGAAAGCTGGTCCGTAATGAGCTGGTAAAGGATATTAACGGCAGATACAGCATTGATTTCGATGCTTTTGAATCACAGATAACCCAAAATGAGGTCAAACTGTACATACTGTGCTCCCCCCACAACCCGGTGGGCCGTGTATGGACAAAGGAAGAGCTTGAGAGGATCGGTAATATATGCCTCGATCATGAAGTGCTTGTGGTCTCCGATGAGATCCATGCTGATTTCACCTTTGAAGATAACCGGCATATTCCCTTCTTTTCTGTTTCTCCCAAATACGAGAAGGAATTCATAACAGTTACCTCTCCTTCCAAGACCTTTAATATGGCAGGTCTGCAGATCGCCGAGGTATATACCCATGACGAGAGGAAATTAAGCAGGCTTGTTAAGGCCATGGCTGCCACCGGATATTCGGAGATCTCCGTTACGGGACTTGCCGCCATGAAGGCAGCATATACCCAGTGCGATGATTGGGTGGATGCCGTTGTCAGGTACATATACGACAATGCCATGCACATGGAAAGCTACCTCAGGGAAGAGCTTCCCATGCTTAAGATGACACATCCCGAAGGGACCTACCTTACCTGGGTTGATTTCTCTGCCCTGGGTCTCAACAGATTCAAGCTGGAGGATCTCATAAGAAATGACGCAAAGCTTTGGCTTGATGCCGGATTCATATTCGGAGATTCGGGTGCAGGCTTTGAGCGTTTCAATGTGGCCTGCCCGAGAGCGACCCTGGACAAAGCTCTCACCTCACTCCATGAAGCGATACTGAAATAAAGCGGTTATTCCAGGCTGTCTATGACTATACCGGATCCGTATGCGACGCAGCTGCCCGCTCTTATGACATCTATATCGGATCCGTCCCACCTTTTGACACATCCTCCGGCTTCCTCGACGATAAGGGAGCCTGCGGCTATGTCCCAGGGCTGGATCAGAGGTTCGAAATACATCTCTGCCCGGCCGCATGCCACATAGCACATATCGAGCTCCGCAGAGCCCAGCCTTCTGACATCGATGCATTTATCCATATATTCCATGGCCTTTGCAAAAGCCTTTTCCGGGAGTCCCTCATAATATGGTGATGTGCCGAATATGACTATCCCTTTATCCAGAGGAGCGTTGGAAACTCTTATCCTCTCCCCGTTCAGGAAAGCCCCTTCTCCCTTTTTTGCAGTGAACATCTCATCTGTAAAGGGATTATAGACAAGGGAGAATACCCTCTCCTGTTTTTTTATTAGTGCAATGGCTATGCAGCTGAGTTTCAGATCCTTCATGAAATTGGTTGTACCGTCTATGGGATCTACGATAAAGACATACTCATTATCGGGAAATCCGTCATGCTCTCCCTCTTCACCGAAAAACGCAGCCTCCGGCATTATCTCATACAATCCCTTCTTCAGGACATCCTGCACCATGGAATCGTATTTCGTGACGAAATTGGCGTGCCCCTCCTTCTCCTCTACGGATAAGCTGGATCTGTCCGCATCCTTTATTATCCTGCCGCAGCTTAAGGCAAGGTCGCATATCTTATCGTATGATATCGATGTCATGTCATTCCTCCTTTATGGATATATACATGATAACAGCTGCCGGTATATACGGCAGCTGCTGAAATAACTGAATATCAGTCGGGATCATATCACTTCTTGTCAAATTTGGATCTGATCTCCTCAAGGCTGTTATGCAGATCCTCAAGATCACTCTCTACCCGATCCTTGTCATCTAAATGAGCCATGGTATCAGTCACACCTGCAGTAAGCTTGTCTATCTTGCCGCTGAGCTTCTCAAATTCAACCTCGGCGTCCTGCATCTCCTTCTTCTCTGTGATGTCATTGATAAATACATAATATACATCACCATATTCAGGAGAATAACTGTAATGGCCGTAATCATCAACCCAGCGGATCTTCCCGTCCTTGCGGATTATCCTGTAGACAACATAGTCCATACTGTCGCCTTCTTCGGAATCTATCTGCTCATCGATAGACTGCTGGATCTTGGGGAAATCATCGGGATGGACCATGCCCGGGAAAGTATATCCGGTCAGTTCCTTGAACTCATCCAGATTGTCGCAGCCGTATATCTCAAGAACTCTGCGGCTGGCATATATGAGATCCCTTGCTTCATTCTCCTTATAGATGAAAAAACCTCCGGGAATGACCTCTGCCATCTGCCAAACAACAGGCATGGTATACTTTGTCAGAGCAAATCCGTCAGAATACCTCTCCCTTCGTGTTTCCTTATCTCCCATTAGAACCCCCTCCTAAAAAAAATTTGTAACATCATTTTATCACTCTTTGTTTAGCGGGGCAATGAAAAGGCCTAAAAAAGTTGTTGACTTTCATCCCGTTACGTATTAGACTTGCTATCAAATTAAACATGTTTTCAAACCATTGGTTTCGGAAGAGTAATTCGGATATGACGGCCAAGAGAGCTGCCGGTTGGTGCAAGGCAGACCTGATGTCCGTATGAATGGGCCGAAGCCGGACATGTATCTTACAGATCATGTGATGGGCGGAAGGAAATGTCCGACGAGACGTTCACTCGTTAAAAGGAACACCGTATGATGGTACGGATTGAGTGGGTGAGATCTCTCACCAATGTGGGTGGCACCGCAGGATTTTTGATAATATCCTGTCCCAGCAGATGATTCTACTGTGGGCAGGTTTTTTTTCTGCCCGGAACCGAGCCCTTAACGGGCTCTCGAAAAAAAGGAGGAAACACTATGAGCAACAGAGAAATTCCCTACAAGATCTACCTTGAAGAAAACGAGATGCCCAAGCAGTGGTACAATCTCAGAGCAGACATGAAGACAAAGCCTGCTCCCCTTCTTAATCCCGGTACGGGAGCTCCCATGACGGCAGATGAGCTTTCGCACGTATTCTGCGAGGATCTGGTAGCTCAGGAACTTGACAACGATACCGCTTATTTCGATATTCCGGAAGAGATACTGTCCTTCTACAAGATGTATCGTCCCTCACCTCTGGTAAGGGCTTACTGCCTTGAGAAGGCTCTCGGTACTCCCGCGAAGATCTATTACAAATTTGAGGGCAACAACACCTCCGGCAGCCATAAGCTGAATTCGGCCATAGCCCAGGCGTATTATGCAAAGAAGCAGGGGCTTAAGGGCGTCACCACCGAGACCGGAGCCGGTCAGTGGGGTACGGCTCTTTCCATGGCCTGTGCTTACTTAGGTCTGGACTGCAAGGTATATATGGTAAAGGTATCCTATGAGCAGAAGCCCTTCAGACGTGAGGTGATGCGTACCTACGGTGCTTCGGTTGTACCTTCTCCTTCCATGGACACAGAGGTTGGAAAGAAGATCTTAGCCGAGCATCCCGGCACTACAGGAAGCCTTGGATGCGCCATATCAGAGGCAGTTGAGGTTGCCACCACACATGAGGGTTACCGCTATGTATTGGGAAGCGTCCTTAATCAGGTACTTCTCCATCAGTCAGTGATAGGTCTCGAGGCCAAGGCTGCTCTTGATAAGTATGATATAAAGCCGGATGTGATCATCGGCTGTGCAGGAGGCGGTTCCAATCTGGGTGGTCTCATAGCTCCTTTCATGAGGGATAAGCTTCTGGGCAAGGCGGATTACAGGATCATCGCCGTGGAGCCCGCGTCATGCCCCAGCTTCACAAGAGGCGTATTCGCCTATGATTTCTGCGATACCGGTAAGATATGTCCTCTTGCAAAGATGTACACCCTTGGATCGGGTTTCATCCCCGCTCCCAATCATGCAGGCGGTCTTCGTTTCCACGGCATGAGCACCACTCTTTCACAGCTCTATCACGACGGTTATATGGAGGCTGTCAGTGTTGAGCAGACAAAGGTATTTGAGGCTGCAGAGAAGTTTGCAAGGATCGAGGGCATACTTCCCGCTCCCGAAAGTTCACATGCCATCAAGGTAGCCATAGATATGGCTGAGGAGTGCAAGAAGACAGGTGAGGAGAAGACCATCGTCTTCGGCCTTACAGGTACGGGATACTTCGATCTGGTGGCTTATGAGAAGTTCCACAACGGTGAGATGACTGACTACATCCCTACGGATGACGAACTCTCACAGAGCATCGCAACTCTCCCCAAGGTCTGATATATGCCTCTGTATCTGCCAGACCGTGTATAAAAGACAAAGAATAAAAAAACCGGGCAGTAAGATCTGATCTTACTGC
>CAMOIV010000090.1 GCA_946616305.1 uncultured Lachnospiraceae bacterium
GCGCACTTTCCTAGTCACATAGCCGAGAAAAAACTTCAAGCAGAAAATACCTGCGTCCCGCCTTGCCCGCGAAACAGTATCTGCAAAAAAGTATAGTTTTAGTGAAGGAAGCAGGGCCCGACAAAGAGGCATCCTGCGGGGATGTAAAATAAGATGATTATATGATATCATACCCTAGTGTATCATATTGAATGGACTGGACAGCAGGATACAGGGCGAGATGGGACGGGTATGTTCTGTGAGATGCTGATACAGATCTGCAGTACGGAGGATGCAATGGATAAGGTAGGGATAGTGATGGGGTCTGATTCCGACATCGTTACGATGTCGAAGGCCGCAGATATACTTGAAGAATTCGGAATAGAATATGAGATGGCCATCATATCGGCCCACAGGGAGCCGGATGAGCTTACCGAGTGGTGCCGCAGCGCAAAGGAGCGCAGCATCAAGGTTATCATAGCAGGCGCCGGCATGGCAGCTGCCCTGCCGGGGATGTGTGCAGCGCTTTTTAACGGGCCCGTGATAGGGGTACCGCTTTCAGGCAAGACGTTGCAGGGTACGGATTCCCTGTACTCCATGCTCCAGATGCCTCCGGGAGTACCTGTTGCCACGGTGGCCATAGACGGAGCGAAGAATGCAGGCATACTGGCTGCACAGATGCTGGCCATATCCAATGAGGAGCTTGCCTCCACCCTTGCATCATATAAGGATGATATGAGGGAGGGAGTTAAGAAAAAGAACGAGCATTTGAAGGAAGTCGGTCACAGAAAGTACATTGAGGAGAAAAAACAGTCATGAGCATGGATTATAAATCAGCAGGAGTTGATATAGAGGCCGGATACAGGTCAGTGGAGCTGATGAAGGATTCCGTCCGGGAAACCATGAGAAAAGAAGTGCTGGGAGGCCTGGGAGGCTTCTCCGGAGCGTTCAGCCTAAGCGCCGTAAAGGATATGGATGATCCGGTGCTGCTTTCGGGAACCGACGGAGTAGGTACCAAGATCAAGCTGGCTTTCATATTGGATAAGCATGACACCATAGGCATCGACTGTGTGGCCATGTGTGTGAACGATGTGGCATGTGCAGGGGCAGAGCCCCTGTTTTTCCTTGATTATATAGCCTGCGGCAAGAACTATCCCGAGAAGATCGCATCCATAGTGAAGGGTGTGGCAGAGGGCTGTAAGATGGCAGGCGCGGCTCTCATAGGCGGAGAGACTGCGGAGCATCCCGGACTCATGCCGGAGGATGAATACGATCTTGCAGGCTTTGCGGTTGGAGTCGCCGACAGAAAGGATATAATAGACGGTTCGGACATAAAGAGCGGGGATGTCCTTGTGGGCATAGCTTCCTCGGGTGTGCATTCCAACGGATTCTCACTGGTAAGGAAGGTCTTCCAGATGAATGAAAAGTCTCTGGCCAGATACTATGACGATCTGGGTGCTTCCCTGGGAGAGACGCTCCTTACGCCCACCATTATATATGTAAAGGCACTGAAGGCTGTGAAGGATAAGGGCATCAGGATCAAGGGATGCTCACATATCACAGGCGGAGGCTTCTATGAGAATATCCCCAGGATGCTTCCCGATGACATATATGCAAAGGTGGAAAAGGCATCCTATCCTGTGCCGAAGATCTTTGATCTGATAAAGACCGAGGGCAAGGTGGAAGAGCATATGATGTACAACACCTATAACATGGGACTTGGCATGGTGCTGGCTGTGGATAAGTCTGATGCCGATGCGACGGTTGCGGCCGTAGAGAGCGCCGGAGAAAAGGCTTATATCGTAGGAGAGTGCGCATCCGGCAAGAAGGAAGTGGAGATATGCTGAGGATAGCGGTTCTTGTATCGGGCGGAGGCACCAATCTCCAGGCCATAATAAATGCCAAAGGTGACGGCAGGATCACCGATGCCGAGATAGTCAGGGTCATCAGTAACAAAAAGGACGCTTATGCCCTTGAAAGGGCAAAGGAGAACGGGATCGAGAGCGTAGTCGTGGCCAGAGAGGACTACGATAGCAGGCAGGACTTTGAGAAAGCTCTGATCGGCTCGGTGGACGGTGCAAAGCCGGACCTTGTGGTACTGGCCGGATTTCTTGTGGTGCTCCCGGAGGAGCTTACCAGGAAATATGAATACAGGATCATAAACATACACCCTTCTCTTATTCCCTCCTTTTGCGGGAAGGGATATTACGGACTTAAGGTTCATGAGGAGGCTCTGAAAAGAGGAGTTAAGATCACCGGTGCTACGGTCCATTTCGTGGACTCGGGCTGCGACACAGGACCCATAATACTGCAGAAGGCCGTAGAGGTGTGCGAGGGAGATACTCCCGAGGTGCTTCAGAAGAGAGTTATGGAGCAGGCAGAGTGGATCATAATGCCCAAAGCCATAAATCTCATAGCCCATGACAAGGTCAGGGTAGAGAACGGACGGGTTTACATAAATTAGACAGTACCTGCAAGGTGATATGGTGTCTTAGCATTCGGGACTTACCAACACCTTTGCAGATGAAAATACGAAATAAAAACAAAAGGTTCCGGCAAGGAGGATCAAGGGATGAAAGTACTCATAGTAGGCGGCGGAGGCAGAGAACATGCCATAGCATGTGCGGTGGCAAAAAGCCCCAGAGTTGACAGGATATACTGCGCACCCGGTAATGCAGGCATAGCCGAGATAGCCGAATGCGTTGATATAAAGGTCATGGAATTCGATGAGATCGCAAGATTCGCCAAAAGGAACAAGATAGATCTGGTGATAGTGGGACCCGACGATCCTCTGGCAGGAGGCATAGTGGATGTGCTGCAGAATGCAGGACTTAAGGTCTTCGGCCCTGAGGAAAAGGCCGCAATCCTTGAGGGAAGCAAGGCATTCTCCAAGGATCTCATGAAGAAATACGATATCCCCACGGCTGCCTATGAGACCTTTGATGATCCAAAGAAGGCCCTTGCATATCTTGAAAAGGCTAAGATGCCCATAGTCCTGAAGGCAGACGGTCTGGCCCTGGGCAAGGGTGTTCTCATATGCAATACTCTTGAAGAGGCAAAGGACGGCGTAAAGGAGATCATGCTGGATAAGAAGTTCGGCACAGCCGGAAACCGCATGGTAATAGAGGAGTATATGACGGGACGTGAGGTATCCGTCCTCACATTCTGTGACGGCAAGACCATAAAGGTCATGAGCTCTGCTCAGGATCATAAGAGAGCAGGGGACGGGGATACTGGGCTAAACACCGGAGGTATGGGAACCTTCTCGCCTTCACCCTTCTATACAAAGAAGATCGATGAATACTGCAGGAAGTACATATTCAAACCCACTGTGGAGGCTATGGCAAAGGAAGGAAGGCCCTTTAAGGGAGTTATCTTCTTTGGACTTATGTTAACCGAAGACGGCCCCAAGGTGCTTGAGTACAATGCGAGGTTCGGAGATCCTGAGGCCCAGGTGGTACTTCCCCGCATGAAGAATGATATCATCGATGTGATGGAAGCCTGCGTTGACGGAACCTTAGGTAAGATCAAGCTGGAATTCGAAGATAATGCTGCAGTCTGTGTCATGCTTGCCTCAAAGGGTTATCCCGGTAAATATGACAGAGGCTTTGTGATCAACGGACTTGAGGAATTCAAGGACAAGGACGGCTATTTTGTATTCCACTCCGGGACAAAGAAGACCGGAAAGGGTGTGGTGACAAACGGAGGCAGAGTCCTGGGTGTGACAGCCAAGGGAGCCACATTAAAGGAGGCCCGTGAAAACGCATACAAGGCTACGGAATGGATCGACTTTGAGAATAAATACATGAGGCATGATATAGGAAAAGCCATAGACGAGGCCTGATACTTCCCGTATTGAAATTTACATTGTTTATGTCATAATATATGGACAGTATTTTTGATTGAATAAGGAGAATCCAAAATGAGATTCAAGGAGATTATGAAAAAGGTCACGGGTATCATATTGGCATCAGCCCTTATGGTATCCTCAATCGGAGTGATACCCGTAATGGCGGCGGAGCCTGTGGAGGGCGAGCCGGCTCAGGAGGGAGCGGCAGATCCCGCAGCGGATCCCGCAGCAGCAGACCCTGCAGCGGTTGATCCCGCAGCAGCAGATCCGGCGGCAGTAGATCCGGCAGTAGCAGATCCTGCTCAGGCTGGCGGAGTCACAGCCGGTACCATCGTGGCAAATAACGGATTATACATAGCAAACGATTTCCCGGATACATATCTGCCCACCGGCTTCAGCAAGATGGTGGTGGCATATCAGGGACAGAATATCGCCCTTGCTTCCATGGATAACTCAAACGGATCGGTGACACTTGCTTATCTTACCGATGCAGCAGGAGGATCGGGAGATTTCTACCTCTGCGATACTTCCACTGCCATGATGAGCGATTATGTCAGATTCGAGGGAGGAGACGGCAGATTCCTTATCGCGCTGGATCCCGGAGCGACCGCAGTTCCCGACGGCTTTACGGAGACAGCTTTAAGCGTCAACGGAAAGGCTGTGAGAGCGTGGACATATACGGGAGAGTCCTCAGGCAGCTCATCCGATGACAAGGATAAGAAAGACGAGGATAATGACAAGGATAAGGAAGAAGGAGAAGAGGACAAGAAGGGCGGACTTCTTGGTATCTTCGGAGCCCTCAAGCCCATAGAGGTACATGCCCTTGATATAGGCGTCGGAGCAGGAGCAGGTGAAGGCGGCGAGGAGACACCGGCAGCGGATGTTCCCGCAGCAGACACACCGGATCCCGGTGCAGCTGATACAGCGGATAACCCGGATGCACAGACTGCAGACGACGGAGGTGCTGATGTTGCAAGCCCCGTGTCGGCTACCACACAGCTTGACGGATCCGTGGGAGATCCTTCGGAGTATTTCCTTATATACGGTATCAATCAGGACGGAGGAAAGGGCTTCTACCTTTATGATTCCCTTGCACAGTCATATATCAGATACGTACAGATGGGCGGCGGCGACAGTGATGAGCTGGATAGTGCAAAGAAGAGCGCAAGGACAAGGCTTTTCATCATTGCAGGACTGGCGATCCTTCTGCTGGTGCTGGTGATCATCCTGATAAATATGGCACTTTCCGGCAGGAGAGGAGATACATATGACGATGATTATGATGATTATGAGAGGGTAAAGAGGAGAGTCGAGAAAAAGACCAGAAGTCATACCACGAAGCTTCGCAGCAGGGATACATATGATGACGATGACTATGACGACTACGGCTATGACGACTATGAGGACAACGATGAGCCTGAGGATGTGAAGGTCTATGACAAGAGCAGCAGGAAGAATAACGGATTTACCGCTGAGGTGAGCAATGATGTGGACTGGTCCGATATAGGCAGCCTGTCTGCAGGAGAGCCTGAGGTACCCAAGAAGGCTCCGTCCCAGGATATAGACCTGGATGATGATTTCAGTTTTGATTTTATTAAGAGGTAAGGAAAACAGGAGGCAGTATTTATGGCAGATACAGCAAGTGTCAGAGTTACAAAGGACATGCTCATAGGAGATATATTAAGGGCATATCCCCAGTCCATGTATGCACTTATGGAATGCGGCATGGGATGCGTAGGATGTCCTGCATCACAGGCGGAGTCGGTGGAGCAGGCAGCCATGGTGCACGGACTTGACGGAGAGGACATAGTCAGATATCTCAACGAATATCTGGAAGCATCTTTGATGGAAGACGAGGAAGAAGCCCATGAGTAATATTGGTGCGGATCTTGATAAGCTTACCAGGAAGCTCTACGGAAGAGGGATAGATCAGGTAACGGATGCCGAGATGTATCACGTACTCCTGCAGTTTACCAAGGAGCTTACAAAGGAAAAGAAGCAGATCACAGGAGACAAGAAGGTTTATTATATTTCCGCCGAGTTCCTTATCGGAAAGCTTCTGTCAAACAACCTCATCAATCTGGGAGTATATGATGAGATCGAGGAGGAGCTGCAAAAGTACGGCAAGTCAATATCGGCCATAGAGGATGAAGAGCCGGAGCCTTCACTGGGTAACGGAGGACTTGGCAGACTTGCTGCCTGCTTTATGGATTCCATCGCTACACTGGGACTGCCGGGCTGCGGCATCGGTCTTAATTATCATTTCGGACTCTTCAAGCAGGTCTTTAAGGACAGGCTGCAGATGGCCGAAAAGAATGACTGGATAGAGAAGGACAGCTGGCTTGAAAAGACAGACACAGGCTTTGAGGTGGAGTTCGGAGGCGGCAAGAAGGTCAGATCCGTGCTCTATGACATCGATGTGATCGGATATGAAGCCGGAGTGGACAAGCTCCATCTTTTTGATCTTGAAAGCCTTGACGAGAGCCTGGTTAAGGACGGGATAGACTTTGATAAAGAGGACATAGAGAAGAACCTTACGCTCTTCCTCTATCCTGATGATTCCGATGAGGCAGGGAATCTGCTGCGCATATATCAGCAGTATTTCATGGTATCCAACGGAGCCCAGCTCATCATAAAGGAAATGAAGGAAGCAGGATATGACCTTTATGAGATGGATAAGCATGTGGCCATCCAGATCAATGATACCCATCCCACCATGGTGATCCCCGAGCTCATAAGGCTTCTCACATGGGATGAAGGCTTTACTATGGATGATGCGATCAGTGTTGTGAGCAGAACCTGTGCATATACCAATCATACCATCCTTGCGGAGGCACTTGAGAAGTGGCCTCTTGATTACCTTAACAGAGTAGTGCCTCAACTGGTACCCATCATTAAGGAGCTTTCGGCCCGTATCGCCAAGAACAACAAGGATCCGAAGGTCCAGATCATCGATGGGGACAAGAGAGTACACATGGCCCACATAGACATACATTACGGATATTCCGTAAACGGTGTGGCTGCCATACATACGGACATATTAAAGAATACGGAGCTGAATGCTTTCTATAAGCTTTATCCGGATAAGTTCAACAACAAGACCAACGGCATAACCTTCCGCCGCTGGCTCTTATCCTGCAACAGACCTCTTGCGGCGATGCTTGATGAGACCATAGGAGAAGGCTACAGAAAGGATGCTGACAAGCTTCAGGATCTGCTGAAATACAAGGATGATGAGGCAGTGCTTACAAAGATCGCCGACATCAAGAAGCAGAAGAAGGCTGAGCTTATAGAATACGTGAAGAAGAACGAGGGTGTCACCCTGGATCCCGATTCCATATTCGATATACAGGTCAAACGTCTGCATGAATATAAGAGACAGCAGATGAACGCTCTCTATATCATACACAAATATCTGGAGATCAAGGGCGGCAAGAAGCCAAAGAGGCCCATCACATGCATCTTCGGAGCCAAGGCTGCACCTGCTTATGTGATAGCCAAGGATATAATCCATCTGCTTCTGGTGCTCCAGGAGATCGTAAACAATGATCCGGAAGTATCCCCTTATCTCAAGGTGCTGATGGTGACCAATTACAATGTAAGCTATGCAGAGAAGCTGATCCCTGCCTGCGATATCTCCGAGCAGATATCCCTGGCATCCAAGGAGGCTTCCGGCACATCCAACATGAAGTTCATGCTGAACGGTGCCATAACACTGGGTACCGATGACGGGGCCAACGTTGAGATCCATGAGCTTGTTGGAGATGACAACATCTTTATCTTCGGCGTTGATTCGGATACGGTCATAAAGCATTACGAGAAGGCCGACTATGTATCAAAGGATTATTACGAGAAGTCAAAGGTCATAAAGGAGGCCGTGGACTTCATCACAGGACCCCAGGCCATGAAGGTGGGTCATAAGGAGAACCTGGAGAGGCTCTATAAGGAACTCCTGAATAAGGACTGGTTCATGACTCTGCTGGATCTGGAGGATTACATAGCCAAGAAGGATGAAACCTTTGAGGCCTATGAGGATCAGTCCAAGTGGAGAAGGATGATGCTTGTAAACATCGCAAAAGCCGGATACTTCTCATCCGACAGGACCATCGCCGACTACAACAAAGACAT
>CAMOIV010000091.1 GCA_946616305.1 uncultured Lachnospiraceae bacterium
AAATATTTGATACAATATAGTTGTACCAAATATTGATTTCAAAGGAGGACAATCTCATGGCAACTATTTATGATCATACAGTACCGGATACTAAGGGCGGAGAATTCTCACTTGCCGAGAATAAGGGCAAGGTTATGCTGATAGTAAATACAGCTACAGGCTGCGGATTTACACCTCAGTACAAGGAGATTGAGGAGATCTACGAGAAGTATCATGACAAGGGCTTCGAGGTGATCGATATCCCCTGCAACCAGTTTGCGGGCCAGGCTCCCGAGAGTGATGAGGAGATCCACGAGTTCTGCCAGCTGAAGTACCATACTCAGTTCCCCCAGATGAAGAAAAGCGATGTGAACGGGGAAAACGCTCTGCCGCTCTATGCCTATCTCAAGAGCCAGAAGGGATTTGAGGGCTTCGGAGCAGGGCCTGCCGCTCTTGCGATGTCGGCAATGCTTAAGAAGATAGATAAGGATTATAAGAATAATCCGGATATCAAGTGGAATTTCACCAAATTTGTGGTAGACAGAGAGGGCAACGTGGCAGCCCGCTTCGAGCCTACTGCAAAGATGGAAAAAGTAGAGGAGTGTGTGGCTTCACTTATCTGAGCCACGGATAGGCGCATGGGTAAACAGGACAACAAGACAGGGAATGATCAATATGAATCACTGAAGCTCTGCAATCAGCTTTGCTTCCCGTTGTACGCGGCGTCGAGGAAGATAACCTCCATATACACGCCCTATTTCAAGCCTCTGGGCCTTACATATACGAAATATATCGTATTTCTGGTCCTGTGGGAGGAGGACGGGATCACTGTCGGTGATATCTGCAGCAGACTGTACCTTGATAACGGTACGGTAACTCCCCTCATCAAGAAGATGGAGGCCGAGGGCTACGTGACAAGAAAGCGCAGCAAGGAGGACGAGCGGGTAGTGACGGTGCATCTTACGGAAAAAGGCAGAGCCTTCAGGGATAAATGTGCTGATATCCCTGCCAGGGCAGGAGCATGTCTTCGTCTGTCACAGGAGGAAGCAGCCACCATGTATAAGCTGCTGTATAAGATGCTGGAGGAAATGTAGCGGCCATCAGCCATGGCTGATGTGTGGGCCGGGCAGCATAGGAAGCTCCGGAGGCCCTGGAGACCGGGCTGTAATACTTCTTGCAACGGCATGTTAAACGCGGTAAAATATACGAGAGTGCGGATGGAGAATCCCGACTTCTTCCGGACTTACGCTATCACAATATACAAGGAGGAAACAAAATGGCTCGTGTTATCAATGATTCCTGCATCAGCTGCGGTTCATGCGCTGCGCAGTGTCCTGTAAATGCAATATCCGAAGGAGACGGCAAGTTCGAGATCGATGCGGATACCTGTATCGATTGCGGTGCATGCGAGGGCGGATGTCCTGTAGGTGCTATAGAGGCACAGTAAGGAACGAAAAGAATAAAGAAAGAATCGAGGATCCGCAAAGCTGCGGGTCCTCTTTTTCTCCACAAACTAAACGTTTTCGACAAAATGCCCCGGTCCTATTGATTTTAAAACAGATTCGGATTATAGTGCCTTACTGTAGGGTGATCGGAAACCCCGATGCAGGAAGGAGGTGACCGATCTTCACTTAGGGGAGTACCAATATACTTTTCTTATCCCGTTCATGGGATAATACATTTTTCCATACGGCATGCCGTATCAGATTTTCCCTTTTTTCAAGCGAACCAACCAGACAATAATGCAAAAAACTTTCAAAGCGCGCATTTATCCGGTCACTCTGCATGTAACTGCAAACGACGTAATTGTTAAGTTCCAGCTTATGCAGGCGGATATTATCACGGATCATTGAAGTAGGGCCGACCTCCATATGATGGAATGTTTAAGGAGTTATTTATGGATTATGGCACAATGAGATACGATGATACCCAATTCGAGCTTATGATGACTCTCGGTAAGTATCATAACAACGGCATACCTATCTTTTTTGAAGACAAACCCAGTACGCCGCAGGACGTGGTAAATTTCATGATGGTAAGAGAAGATGAAGTGTATATGCCAGATTATGTAACCGATTCGGAGAATCATCTGATCCAGATAAGATATGATCGTGTGAAATAAGATCTCCTGCAAACCCCGGTTTTGACTGCAAATATGAGTATCCGGACTACGGCGCCCCAAAGCTTATAACGGATAGTACACAGGTGTCAAAACCGGGGGTTTGAAAGGTTACATAATCTGTGGTACAATACCGTGATGGAACATGTAAAAATTCCCATTTCACAAGAGAATATACTTGTTCCTAACCTGGGGGATATGTAAGTTACGAAGCAGCGAAGTATCCTGTGTATTGTACTGAGAGCAGAGCGATGCAGACCGGAAGAGACATGAGCAAGCAGCGCTATGGCGCGGATTGCGAATAAATATATATAATCTACATCATGCGGGAAGACAGAAACACACTTAGACAGAGAAGAGAACGGGCGGAGAGATACGAAAGAGAAGAAGCCCGGAGAAACAGAAGGAACAGGGATTCAAGGCGCAGGAGAAATACAGGATCAAGGAATAAGATGCTGCCGGTGATCATAGCGATAGTAGTCGTGGCAGCCGCGGCCCTTCTGATCCTTGGGAACGGACTCCTGGAAGAGTTCGGAAGCTCCAGAGAGCACAAAAGTCTTGAGGAATATTACGGCATAAGCTCACCCGACGAGGTGATACTCATAGCGGATAATGAGATAAAGGATGAGAGGATAAAGGTTGAAGGAGACAAGATCTACCTGCCCATGTCCATGGCATCCGAATACTACGACAGCTTCTACTATGACAGCCTTGAGGGGCATCTTTTGGTGACGGGAGCCACGAAGACCGTGGAGGGAACCCTTGGAAGCGATTACCTGACGGACGGTGACAAGGTCTATATATCCATGGATTTCCTGAATAATTTCGTGACCATCCCTTATTCCATGTATCAGGAGCCTCAGAGAGTGGAGATAACCACTCATGAGGAGGGAAGCGCCGCCTCGCTAAATGATGATGCCGTGATGAGGACATCAGCTGACAGAAAATCCCCCATACTCTTCGATCTTAACAAGGGAGAAGAGGTCAGGGTTACCATGGCCGATGATAACTGGGCGCTGGTCCATTATCAGGCCGTAAACGGATATATGGAGACAAAGTACCTCGACGGGGACTTTGAAAAGAAGGGAATTACAGTCTCTGATAACGAAGAGACGGTATCGGAAGGCAGTGCTGACGCCATGAGTGCCGGTGGGACTGATGCTATGGGCGCCGGCAGCGCGGATGCCATGACAGCCGGCGCAGCCGATACCATGACAGACAGTGAAGCAGGTGCTGCCAAGGGCAGCGGAGCCGGACAGGACTTGGTCCCCGGCCCTATGTATGACCATGACTATCAGAAGCTCCTGAGGGATCATAAGATAGTGATGGGATTTCATAATGTGGCAAACAATGACGCAAATTCATACCTGGCGGATGTATGTGCAAGGACATCCGGCATGAATGTCATAGCCCCCACATGGTTCGGCATAGCCGATAACGAAGGTAACGTATATGACATTTCAAGCACCGAATATGTGGCCAAGGCTCATGAAATGGGCTATGAGGTATGGGCTGTAGCGGATAATTTCACCTACAATATCGATACCAACGAGGTACTGGCTCATACTTCAAAAAGACTTGCTTTCGAACAGAATCTCGTCACAAAGGTTTTAGCCTGCGGGGCGGATGGCATAAATATTGATTTTGAAATGCTTGCAACGGAGACAGGAGATGACTTCTCGCAGTTTTTAAGAGAGATGTCTATCCTGACCCGGGCAAACAACCTTGTATTGTCAGTGGACAACTACGTGCCTCAGGATTACACGGATTTCTACAGGAGAGATATCCAGGGGCAGGTGGCGGATTATGTTGTGATCATGGGATATGACGAGCATACCTCGGCATCGGATAAGGCAGGCTCTGTGGCATCCATCGGCTTTGTCACGGAGGGCATAGAGAAAACCCTTGAAGAGGTACCTGCCAACCAGATAATAAATGCGGTCCCCTTCTATACCAGAAAATGGGCATATGAAGCGGGAGTTTTGTCATGTGAGAGTATGGGCATGCAGGAGGCGGCCACCTTCCTTGCCGATAACGGAGTTACGGCTGCCTGGGACGGAGAAACCTGTCAGAAGTTTGCAACCTTTGATAAGAACGGTGTGACCTACAGCATATGGCTTGAGGATGCCGAGAGCATATCCTCAAAGCTTGCTGTGATGGCAAGCCATGACCTGGCAGGAGTGGCCTGCTGGAAGCTGTCACAGGAAACACCTGATATATGGGATCTGATCTCAAGCTACTATGGAAACTAAGATCGTAAAGGCATACGGGGACCCTGTAAAGGATGCCCCGGTCATGGCGGAGGCAGGTAAGATAATAAAGGCCGGAGGGCTTGTGGCCATCCCTACGGAGACGGTTTACGGACTGGCAGGAGATGCACTTAATCCGGATTCCGCAAGGAAAATATACGAAGCCAAAGGCAGAGCATCGGATAATCCGCTGATAGTGCATATAGCCGACATCGGCGACATGTCCTACATCACTGAGGGCATACCGGACATGGCATATAAGCTGGCAGAGAAGTTCTGGCCGGGACCGCTGACCATGATACTTAAGAAGTCGGACAAGGTTCCCCTGCGGACAACGGGAGGCCTTGACACAGTGGCGGTGAGATTCCCGGTAAACGACATCGCAAGGGAATTCATAAAAGCCTCAGGAGGCTATATAGCAGCTCCCTCCGCCAACGTATCGGGAAGGCCAAGCTGCACCAGTGCCAAGCATTGCATAGAGGATCTCTCCGGCAGGATAGAGATGATAATAGACGGCGGTGAGGTAGGCATAGGACTGGAGTCCACCATCGTGGATCTCACACAGGATGTGCCGTGCCTGCTAAGGCCCGGATATATAAGCAGCCGGATGTTACGGGATGTACTGGGAGATATGGATACGGATGCCGCAGTCTATGAGCAGGTATCGGATGATGTAAGACCAAAGGCTCCCGGCATGAAATACAGGCACTACGCTCCAAAGGGAGAGCTTACCATAGTCAGAGGCCCGAAAGATGAGGTAATAACAGAGATCAGACGACGGATAGCAGAGCATGAAGCAAGAGGCGAAAAATGCGCCGTTATCTCATCACATGAGAACGCAAGGCAGTATGATCCGGACAAGGTCCGGGATATAGGCTCCATAAGTGATGAGGAGGAAATAGGGCGGAGGCTCTTTTCCATATTAAGAGATATGGACTCTATGGAAATAGAGTATATATATTCCGAAAGCTTTGACACTCCCAGACTTGGAGAAGCCATAATGAACAGGCTTATGAAGGCTGCAGGACACAAGGTCATAGAAGTATGACATAGAATAGGATAAAGATAAGAATAAAGGATAAGAATTAAGAATAAGAGATCAATAAACGGAGGGCGAAAATGAAGATCGCGATAGCATGTGACCACGGCGGATATGAGCTCAAGACAAAGCTGATACCCCATCTTAAGGAGCTTGGTCATGAGGTGGAAGACTTCGGGTGTGATTCCACTGATTCCGTGGATTATCCCGAATACGGAAGGGCAGTGGCAAAAGAGGTTGCAAAGGGAGCCGCAGACCGTGGCATAGTGATATGTACCACAGGTATAGGCATATCCATAGCAGCCAACAGAGTAAAGGGAATAAGAGCAGCGGTCTGCACCAACGGACTTATGGCCAAGATGACCAGACTGCATAATGATGCCAATGTGCTGGCTCTCGGTGCCAATATCGTGGGCTACGGACTGGCTGAGGAGATAACGGATGTATTCCTCTCTACGGAGTTTTCCGGCGGAGAGAGACACGTACGCAGGATAAGCGGTATAGAAGATGTCTGATAAAAGAAAAGATTATATATCATGGGATGAGTATTTTATGGGAGTGGCCAAGCTTACGGCCGAGCGGTCCAAGGACCCCAACTCCCAGGTGGGAGCCTGCATCGTAAGCAGCGATCATAAGATACTTTCCATGGGATATAACGGATTCCCCAAGGGATGCAATGATGATGAATATCCCTGGGCCAGAGAGGGCGAGGAACTGTCCGTTAAATACACGTATGTGACCCATGCCGAGCTCAATGCCATCCTGAACTTCAGAGGAGGAAGCACGGGACTGGAAGGAGCAGAGCTGTATGTCACATTATTCCCATGTAACGAATGCGCCAAGGCCATCATACAGACGGGAATAAAAAGCGTGGTATATGAATCGGACAAGTATGCAGATCTGCCCTCTACCATAGCTTCAAAAAGGATGTTTGATTCCGCCGGTGTTACCTACAGGAAGTATGAGATGAGCGGAAGGAAAGTGGAGATCAGTTTATGAAAAAAATCTTGAACGGAAGCAGGAGGTTGGTTATTCTGTGTGCTGCAGTGTTGTTATTCAACCAGACGGCAGTCTATGCTTCCACCACCTCGGATAAGATCCAGCAGGCCGAGAAGGAACAGAAGAATACAGAGCAGCAGCTTGATGCCGCAAAGGATACGCTGTCGGATCTCAAGACCTCAAAAGAAGCCATACAGCACAGCCTTAACAACTTAAAGGAGCAGCTTAGCGAGAACGAGGCCAAGAAGAAGGACATCCAGAATCAGATAGATGAAAAGGAAAAAGAGATAGAGGATGTAGAAAAGGAATATGAAGATGCAGTGGCCATGGCTGATGACCAGTATCAGTTCATAAAGGCCCGCATCAGGAATATATACGAAAGAGGAAATGACAGCTTTGTGGATATGGTCTTAAATACCTCCAGCATGGCAGATTTCCTCAATAAGGCGACCTATATCGCCAAGATGAACGATTACGACAAAAAGATGCTTAACAAGCTGAAGGAGCTGCAGGATGATGCCAAGGAGAAGCAGGCACAGCTTGTGACAGAAGGAGAGGCACTGCAGGGACTTTACAACGAGCTTGAAGAAGAAGGCGGAGACCTGCAGGAGCTTAAGGAAAGCACTGAGGATTCACTTGTAAGCTACGCAGGAGCCATCTCGGAGAAGGAGAAAGAGGCTTTAGAGTACGAGGCAAAGCTCATTGCCAGCCAGAGTACCATAGCACAGCTGAAAACAAAGCTGAAGGAAGAGGAAGAACTGGCAAGAAAAGCCGAGAAGATGGCATTCCGGGACCTCTCCGATGTATCCGTGGGAGCTAACGAGAGAGACCTTTTGGCAGCCATCATCCAGTGTGAGGCAGGTGGAGAGCCCTATGCAGGTAAGATCGCAGTTGGGGCCGTCATCATGAACAGAGTCAGAAGCGCCGCCTTCCCCAATACCATAACCGGAGTTGTATATCAGAGTAATCAGTTTCAGCCCGTAAGATCCGGAAGACTTGCCATAAGGCTTTCCGAGGGTGCCAATGAAACCTGCTATAAGGCAGCGGACGAAGTCCTGGCTGGAGCCAATAACATAGGAAAGTGCCTGTTCTTCAGGACAGTTGTACCCGGGATCCAGGGAACCATCATAGGACATCACGTATTCTACCTGTACTGGACCGGAGTCGCAAGCGGCTACGGTACCGTTGAGGATTCCCTAAGCGATAACGATGCTGAAGCCGTAAAGAAGAAGCACGAAGAAGAGGAAGAAGCCTCCAAGCGCGCTGCTGAGGAGGAAGAGGCAAGGAAGGCCGAGGAAGAGAGCAAGGCCGCAGAGGAGGAAGAAGCATCCAGGAAGGCTGAGGAGGAAAGCAAAGCCGCAGAAGAGAAGTCTGCAGAGCCGACACCGACCCCTACGCCCACACCTACGCCTACACCAACGCCGGAGCCTACACCAACGCCGGAACCGACGCCGACACCGACGCCGACCCCGACGCCGACACCAACACCAACACCGACGCCGACCCCTACGCCGACGCCGA
>CAMOIV010000092.1 GCA_946616305.1 uncultured Lachnospiraceae bacterium
GTTAACTCATGGAACGCAGCACTTTCCTTCTCACTTCAGGTTGGTGCAGACAACAAGACAGACAACAGGATATCCGTAGAGATCTTCTCGATCACAGCATCAGCCATCGGCGTAGGCGTTAAGGACAGTCTCACTGCAAAGCAGATCATAGAGGATTACCACTTTGGTCTTAACGATGCAGGTTCCGTAATAAAGATTTCGACGGCTGTAGCTGAATCCAAGGATCTTGCTAAAGGAGACGTTAGGGTAGGCGCAGGTTCCATCCTTCCCATAGGCGGAGCAGAGGCAAAAGAGGGCGGCTACATCTCGGTTAAGACCACATCCACCGCACGTGCCGCAATAGATAATATAGCAGCAGCCATCAAGCTTGTATCCGCAAGACGTTCAAAACTCGGTGCAGTCCAGAACAGACTTGAGCATACCATCAAGAACCTGGATAACATCGTAGAGAACACAACAGCTGCTGAGGCACAGATACGTGATACGGATATGGCAGCAGAAATGGTTAGATATTCCAATAACAACATCCTGTTGCAGGCAGGTCAGTCAATGCTGGCACAGGCAAATCAGTCAAATCAGGGTGTGCTCTCACTTCTCGGATAATTAGGATATTTAACCTGGATTACATAGACAGTACCATGATGAAGGGCCGGTTCGAAAGAACCGGCCCAAGTCGTGTCATCAGATGATAATAACCGTACTTTAGTGTATAATCTTGTTATTAAGCGATACAGAGAGAATGGGATAATCGGAGGAAACCAAATGTCTCAAAAGAAGATCAGCGTCATCATTCCCTGCTACAACGTGAGCATGTTCATCGACAGATGCATGGAGTCTCTGGAAAAGCAGACCATAGGCATTGATAATCTGGAGATTATACTTATAAATGACGCCTCAAAGGATGCCACCTTAGGCAAGATACTCCTTTGGGAGATGAAATATCCGGAAAGCATCATAGCCATCCCCCTGCAGGAAAATGTCAAGCAGGGCGCCGCCAGAAATATAGCAAGGGAATACTGCACGGCGGAATATATAGCATATCTCGACGCCGATGACTGGATCGTACCCAACGCATTTGAGAAGATATACAGAGTAGCAAAGCAGAACAATGCGGATCTGGTAAACTACCTCTCCAGGCAGGTCTATGTTGGACCCGATAAGGACGATCCCTCAACAAAGAGCGGGAAACCTGACAGGTTTGCGGTAATAAAGACCCCTAAAGAAAGGCTTGATTTCTTTATGAGCGACTGCCCCCTGCTCCGCGGATGCTGGGACAAGCTGTTCAGACGGGACTTTGTAGAGAAATACGACATGAAATTTGCCGAAGGAGTTTTTGACGAAGAGAGCCTGTTCACAACACCGGCCTATATGCATTTTCACAGGATATACCTCCTTAACGAATACCTTCACAGGTACTATCAGAATCCCATAAGCTCCACTTACAACCTAAGCCGTGACCTGGCAAGAAGAGATGACAATGCCATCACCTGGGAGCAGACATATGAGGTAATGAAGGCAGACGGGTCTCTGGAGGAGAATCATGAACTGGCCGAGTGGTTCTTTGTGATCAATTATTTCATAAGATCCATGGTCTTTGCCACCGGCAGAGAGATACCGTATGACGTTGAGACCATAAACCGGATGCAGGATAATGTCCACAACTGGTTCCCGAACTATCGACAGAACAAGAGCCTTCAGGCGAGAAATGTATATAAAGGAGCCTTGGAGCTCATAGACGTTGAGGTAAACGAATCAAACCTGGAAGAATATATGGCCCAATGGAAAAAGATAGTGGATGCGAACCCGCAGGGCATCTGAATACATGAAGAAGATCAGTATCATCATCCCCGTATATAATGCCGAAAAGTACATTAACCGGTGCATGCTCTCCCTTGTAAGGCAGAGCATCGGGATAGGCGATATCGAGATCCTGCTTGTCAACGATGCATCAACGGACAATTCGCTCCAATACCTGAGGGCATGGGAGAAGGAATTCCCCGACAGCGTGGGTATCATCAAGCTTGAAAGCAACGTGATGCAGGGAGCAGCCAGGAATATCGCCATGCAATATGCCACCGGCGAATATGTGGCATACCTGGATTCCGATGACTACCTTGTGCCGGATGCCCTGAAGCTCATGTACGAAGCAGCAAAGCAGAACGATCCCGAGATAGTAGCCTATCTGTCCAAGGACGTTTCGGATGCCTGGATACAGATGCAGGGCGATGCCGTATTGCTGGATAATGATACGGAAAGCGGTATGGAGGACGAATACCTGATTGTCCGGGATATTGGACAGCGTGTGCAGCTTCTCTTTGGAGGCATGTCACAGCGGGGCTGCTGGGATAAACTGTACAGAAGAGATTTCATATTAAGGCACGACCTGAAATACGCCGAGGGAGTGTTTGATGAGGAAGCTCTTTTTACCATACCGGCTCTTATGCATGTTAAGAGATACTACCTCATGAACAGATATCTCCACAGGTATTACGATAACGCCGGAGGGACAACCGGCAGCTTTTCCAAAAAGACAGTCCATCTCCATGACAACGAGATCACCTGTCTCAGGATGCTGGACAAGCTGAAAAAGGACGGGATTCTGAAAAAGGAACCTGAGGTAACGGAGGCGGTATTCGTACATAATTACTTCAACAGGTCCTTAACCTGTACCCATCCCAGAGGACTTTTATACAATGCCGAGGGCATAACCATGCTCCAGAAAACGGTGCATAAATGCTTCCCGGATTACGCAGATAACCCGATCCTCATGAACATGAGGAGCTTCCCCTACATGAGGAAGCTGCTGGAGATGAAGGTCGGAGAAAATGATGTGGCAAAGTTTTATGATATAGTAACAAAGTGGGAGGCCATCGTAGGTAACGAGGCCTGAAATGCCTTTGCACAGGGCATCACAGGATCGTATATGGATCCTGCATGACATGGGAATAAAGACTGTCATAAGGATCATCATGGAGATCGCAGGAAAGACTGTCATGGAGAACGGCATGGATGATCATGTCCTGCATGACCGGACAAAACACATAAACGGGGGATACAAATGGAACAGGCAAGAAATTACGAGGACGTTGATTCCTGGAAGACCATCATACTGCTTTACAATTCGGCACTTAAAGAGATAGGCACCAAGCTTGAGATACTGAATGACGAATTTCAGCACGTGCATCAGTATAATCCCATAGAGCATATCAAATCCAGGATCAAAACACCCGAGAGCATCGTGAAAAAGCTTAAAAGGAGAGGCTATGAGGTTACCATCAACAACATGGTCCAGCATGTAAACGACATAGCCGGAGTAAGGATAATATGCTCCTTCACATCGGATATCTACAGGATTGCAGATATGATGGCGAGACAGAACGATATAAAGGTCTTATCCATCAAGGACTATATCAAAAACCCGAAGGAGTCGGGATATAAGAGCTTTCACATGATCGTCTCCGTGCCGATCTTCCTGTCCTACGGAAACGTGGAAACAAAGGTTGAGATCCAGATCCGTACGGTTGCCATGGATTTCTGGGCTTCTCTGGAGCACAAGATCAATTACAAATACGACGGTACGGTTCCCGAGCATATCAAGAGGGAGCTATACGAATGTGCAGAGATGGTATCCGATCTGGACGCCAAGATGATGGGACTGAACGAGGAGATAAAGGGATCCAATGCAAGTCCCCTTACGGAAACGGACGACACATTGGTGCTCTTTACCACGGAGAAGTCATGAGGATCTGGTTCAGGCAGTTTCTTGAAAACCGCATGGTTAAAGACACCACGGTAGACAACTATGAGGCCGACACCAGAACCCATAAAGTGCTGGCGTCGCTTGAAAAGGCATGTGCCGAGTTTGATATCGCTGTACCGGTATGGCTGGAAACAAACATAACTGATTTCAAACGAAACGCAAAATGCAGATTTTATCAGGACAGCTTCATTGAGGACATTCCCTTTGATTATCTGGAGATGCAGGTGATAGAAGAGGACTGGTGACAAACAGTGAACCGGAACAGAGAATCGAAACAAGAGATAGAAACAGGGTGTAAACAGGGAATCAAAACAGGAAATAGAAACATGGTGTAAACAAGGAATCAAAACCGGGTGTAAAACAGGGGATAAAATGAGGAGTGCCCCGACAACTGTCTCCAGCGGCCGGGGCTATTATGAAAAAAATCTGTTAAACTCATCTCTTGCATACAATATTAGAACTAAAATATGAACAAATTGTGACATTGCCGTTAATATTAGGTAAATATACACAAAAAATACCAAAATTCGCCGAAAATCTAGTACAATTTTTACAATGCTCATCTTTGTTGTAAAACCCTGTTACTGATGATAAAATATGTTGGATGTACCGTAAAGGCAGACTACGGATAATCTGAGACGGAGGCTCATTTTTATGGATAATTTCATGGACAGACTTGTTGAGAGGATGAACGACCGGGGACACGGTCCCGATAGTGACATGCCGGGATCCGACAACAGGTTTTCGGGTTCTGATAACAGGTACTCCGGTGGAGACCGTATGGATTATTCCGGTCAGGATGATTCCTACGGCTATGGGAGGAGCCAGAGGCAGTCGGCACCCTCTATAGGACGCAGGGACCTGGACGAACTGGGCAGAGCCATAATATCCGCACAGAAGCAGATGGCCGATAATCAGAGCGGTCAGCTCTCAGACAACGCCAGGATGATCGATGCCATGAGGGGAGCACTTCTCGATCAGGCAAAGGGCCTGGACGAGGGCTTCAAGGAGCAGAATGAGAAGATAGATGCCAGCGCCGAAAAGATCCTCAAAGCTATTCAGGAAGGGAAGCCGGCGGGAGGCAGAGCTTCATCGGGTGATGATGTCAGCAGGGAATATCTGGCGCAGATACTGGATAACAGCTCCGCATCCATAACGGAACGCACATCCGAAGCCATCCATAAAGAGGATGTCAAGTTATATAAGAACATCCAGGCCGTCATAGATGAGAATACAAGCAAGATAACCGGAGCCGTAACAGAGGGCAGCAAGAAGACCACGGACAGCATCGCATCGAGTCTGGCACCCCTGTCACAGCTTGAAAGGATAAATGAACTGGAAGCCTCCCTTGCGGAGACAAAGGAAGAGATACTTAATCGTACATCCGGACTGAAATCCAAGATAACGGTAACTCTTCTGTTGACTGTTGTTAATTTTATAGGTATAGCCGTACTGGTTGCTATAGCCTTCGGATTTTTATAAAAGAACAGATAAAATGTCACCAAAGAACGAATTGGATCATTACATCGTTAACGGGGGCAAGCCCCTTATGGGGGAAGTGAGCATCGGAGGAGCGAAGAACGCTGCTCTTGCCATTTTGGCTGCCTCGATAATGACGGACGAGACCGTCACCATAGAGAACGTTCCTGATGTGCGCGATACTAACGCCATGATGGAGGCTATGGAGGGCATCGGTGTCCGTATCAAGAGACTTGACCGTCATACCGTCGAGATTAATGGATCTCAGGTAGAAAACGTAAATATAGACACAGAGAACATCAGGAAGATAAGAGCATCATATTACCTTCTTGGTGCTCTGCTGGGTAAATACAGACACGCGGAGGTCCCCCTCCCCGGCGGATGTGATATCGGAAGCCGCCCTATCGACCAGCATGTCAAGGGCTTCAAGGCACTCGGTGCAAAGGTCAGCATCAAGGGAGGTGTCATGAAGGCTACTGCCGAGCAGCTGCTGTCGGCACACATCTACATGGATGTTGTTACAGTGGGAGCCACCATCAATGTCATGATGGCATCCGTCATGGCAGAGGGCAAGACCATCATAGAGAATGCGGCCAAGGAGCCGCACGTGGTCGATGTAGCCAACTTCCTCAACAGCATGGGAGCCAATATCAAGGGTGCCGGTACAGACATCATAAGGATAAAGGGAGTGGACAGGCTCCACTCATGTACATACAGCGTCATACCTGATCAGATAGAAGCCGGAACCTTCATGTATGCCGCCGCCATAACAGGAGGCAACATACTCATCAAAAACGTTATTCCCAAGCATTTGGAGTCCATATCGGCAAAGCTTGAGGAAATGGGCTGTCACATAGAGGAGTTTGATGACGCGGTGAAGGTATCATCCTTCGGCAAGCTTCAGTCTACCAATATCAAGACTCTGCCCTATCCCGGATTTCCCACCGATATGCAGCCGCAGGCAGGAGTAGCCCTGGCGTTGGCTGAGGGAGTGAGCACCATCACTGAAAGCATATTTGAGAACAGGTTCAAATATGTGGATGAGCTTATCAGGATGGGTGCCGATATCAGAGTCGAGGGGAATACAGCCATCATAGAAGGTACTGACGGATTTTCCGGAGCACATATACAGGCACCGGACCTCAGAGCCGGAGCGGCTCTGGTGCTGGCGGCCCTGGCTGCGGACGGTACCACCTACATAGACGATATACACTTCATAGAGCGTGGGTATGAGGACTTTGACAAGAAGATCCGCGACCTGGGCGGTGATATAAAAAAGACGGCAGACATAAAGACCGCCGTCAAAAAAGCAAAATACAAACTCATATCATAAACATGCATTGAAGGACCGGGCACCATACCCGGCAGATATCTTTGATCTTACAGGATCGCTTCCACGTATAATCCGTGCTCGTGTGACAGATCGATATAATGACTGCCGCAGTGCACCATAGGATGGGAGAGATCCATTTTATTTATCAGAACTATATCTCCCACAAGTCCGTTGGATAGAAGCACACGATTATTCACATAGCTGTTCACTACATATTCCAGGAAGGTGAGGATGTATTCGGAATCGTATTTCTGGAGTCCCTCACTCTCAAATATGGATATGACCTTGAAAGGACATAAAGGACCGCGGTAAACCCTGGCCGAAGTCATGGCGTCGTACACATCCGCTATGGATACTATCTTCGCATAGGTATCGATCCTGTCCGAGGTGAGGCCCAGAGGATATCCCGAACCATCGCACCTCTCGTGATGCATGAGTGCCGCGTTCTTTATATGATCATCGATATTCAGATCCTTAAGGAGATTATAACCCTCCACCGTATGGGTCTTGATTATCTGATACTCATCCTCGGTAAGCTTGGCAGGCTTGTCAAGTATACTGGAAGGGATCTTAAGCTTTCCTATGTCATGAAGCAGCCCCGCAACCGTTATGGCATCCACATCCCTGTCGGGGAAACCGAGCCAGGTAGCAAATACGTGGCATATCAATGCAACATTCAGGCAGTGGGTATATGTGGGATCATCATATGAACGCATATTGTGGAGCATATCAAAGATATGCAGACCCGAAGGAGCCTTTGAGATGAGACTGTTCGTATTATCCAGGAGAGCATCCGTATCCACGCTGTTTCCCGGGGATGCTGTCAGTATGCCATTCACCTGACCCCTGAAATCATCCACGGAATTCTCAAATGACTGTTTGAATTCCTTAAACTCCGGTGAGGCCTTGATCCTCTGGCTGTAGGACATCTCCTCGGGAGGAACATCCTCGGCGGATTCGGAAACAGGGGCGCTGTCACCCTTGATCCTTATGGATAGGATGGAATAAAACTCAAGCTTTGTTATGGCCTTGTCCGTAAGCTCCGTATCCTTGAGGAGAACCAGCTGATTATTGTACGTATAAACGTCCTCGGCAACTACCATGCCGGGGACAAGTTTTTGGGTCAGTATTCTTGGCATCCAAAATCTCCGTAAAACAAAAACGAGTCAATGACTCCACAACATATAGTATAAAAATTATAACGGATACTGTCAAACATATGAGTGCGATGCAAAAAGATATCAAACAAAATT
>CAMOIV010000093.1 GCA_946616305.1 uncultured Lachnospiraceae bacterium
AAAGGGTGATATGTCCATAGTGGGACCCAGACCCGAGAGACCGCAGTTCGTGGAGAAATTCAAGGAAGAGATCCCCAGATACATGGTCAAGCACCAGGTGAGACCGGGACTTACGGGCTGGGCACAGGTGAACGGCCTTCGAGGCGACACCTCCATCAAGGAAAGGATAGAGTACGATATCTTCTACATAGAGAACTGGACTGTCCTTTTTGACATAAGGATAATGTTCATGACGGTTTTCCGCGGTCTTATCAACAAGAACGCTTATTGATCGCCTCTTTTGATCTTTGTTTCAACAGATAGTGTCTCCCATTACCCAATTGACTATATATAGTATTTAGGCTATACTTAACTGATTGTAATAAAATCGTAACAATTGCAGACGGAGATAAAGTATGGCTTCAAACAGGAACGGCCGCGGCTCAAGGGGCAGGGGCTATGACGAATACGACGGATTTAAGGAATTCGGCAGCAAAAGGGATGAAGGGCTGGAGGATTTCGAATTCGACGGTGACGACAGATATTACGATGACGATGAATATTACGATGATGATGATTATTATGATGACGACGACGGATACTACGACGATGACGACGGGTATTACGACGATGATGACGGATATTACGACGAAGACGGATATTACGATGATGATGTAAGAAGACCCTCAAGGAGAGGCTCTTCGGGAAAGAGGGCTCCGGGAGGGGCTCCTGTGGGACGATCCGCAAGACAGAGTGCAGGCAGAAGAAGCGGATCCCGGAGCGATGGCAGGAGCAGCGCCAGATCCGGGAGCAACGGCAGGAGCAGCGGATCCGGGAGCAACGGCAGACAGAGCAGCCCGGCAAATAAAAAGAGCGCCAAAAGAAGAGCACCCGAGGCCGGACGGGGCAGCAGTGCCGGAGCCGGTAAGGGCAGATCAAAGTCGGGAGGCAGGAAGGATAAGAAAAAGAAGGGGAAGGTGGTACTCTTCATCGTGGAGATACTGGTGTTCCTTTTCCTGATACTTCTGCTTTTCCTTCTACTCAAGTGGAAGAATGTAGGCAAGACCAAGCTTACCGAAAAGGACATCTATATAAACGAGGAGCTGAAGCAGGCGGAGGAGTCTGCCACGGCCGAATGGGAAATGGCGGGATATAAGAATGTCGCCCTCTTTGGTGTGGATGCGGGTGAGACCCGTTCGGATACCATCATAATAGCTTCCCTTAATCAGGATACCAACGAAGTCAGGCTCTGTTCCGTATACAGAGATACCTATCTCAACGTGGACAGCATGGAGAATCCTTCATACGGCAAGGCCAATTCTGCATATGCCAAGGGCGGACCTGAGCAGGCCATAAGGATGCTCAACATGAATCTTGATATGAACGTGGATGATTTTATCACAGTGGACTTCGAAGCCCTTGAGGATATCATCAACGATCTCGGAGGAGTGGAGATAGATGTGCAGCCTGATGAGGTTGATTATATCAATGACTACCAGTTCAGTATTGTCATGGATCTGGGCGGACCCAAGGAGGGCAAGATAAAGAATCCCAGGAACTTCAATGCGGTGACCCAGCCGGGACTCCAGACCCTTGACGGTCTCCAGGCTACTGCTTACTGCCGTATCAGATATACTGCGGGAGACGACTTCAGACGTACGGAGCGTCAGAGAGCCGTTATCTCACAGATAATCGAGAAGGCAAAGAAGGCACCCATAACTGATCTCAACAAGATGCTGGATGACGTACTTCCCAAGATCAATACAAGCTTTACAGCAAAGGAGCTTTTAGGCTATGGTTCCAAGCTTGCCAGCTATCAGATAGTTGATTCCCAGGGCTTCCCCTTCGAGAAGGTCACGGGCAAGATAAGCAAGCAGAGTGTGGTGGTACCCGATACTCTCCAGTCAAATGTAGTGGAACTCCACGGATTCCTTTTCAACGATAATGAATACAGCACTACCACGACCGTGCAGAGCATATCGGATGAGATCCAGCAGGACAGGGTAAACAGTGGATTGTAAAAAAAAGACGGATGCAGTCATCTTAACCTACAGACCCGGGAGGGAGTTCGGGGATATCCTTGAGAAACTGGAGGGCCAGCATACTCCTCTTAACAGGATCATAGTGATCAATACCGAGAAGAAGTATTATGACGAGCTTTCCCTCGAGGATAAAAGGCTTGAGGCATATGACAACGTCGAGGTACATCATATAAAAAAAGAGGAGTTCGACCATGGCGGCACCAGGAGATATGCCGCCACTCTGTCGGATGCCGACCATCTGATATATATGACCCAGGATGCAGTGCCTGTGTCCGACATGCTGGTGGACGAGCTGATAAGGCCCTTTGAGGACGAAACTGTGGCAGTAACCTATGCCAGGCAGATACCCAAGAGGGATGCTTCGCCCATCGAGAGATATAACAGAAGCTTCAACTATCCCGATGAGGATATAAAGAAGACAAAGGAAGATGTGGAAAGGCTTGGCATCAAGACGTATTTCTGCTCGGATGTCTGCGCCTGCTACAGGAAGGACATCTATCAAAAGCTCGGGGGACATATCGAAAAAGCCGTCTTTAATGAGGATATGATCTATGCCTGTAAGGCTGTAAATGCGGGCTATGGCATATATTACGCCTCAAAGGCTCTGGTGTATCACAGTCATGATTATTCTCCCATGATGCAATATAAGAGGAATACGGACCTTGGCATGTCCCAGGCGGAGCATCCGGAGGTCTTCGGGAATGTTTCCTCCGTAGGCGAAGGGAAAAAACTGGTAAAGGGATGCATCGGCTATCTTATAAAGAACGGATACTGGTACAGGATACCTGAATTTCTGGCTCAATGTGCCGGCAGGTATTTAGGATACAGGAAGGGAATAAGAACAGTAAGAAAAGGACAATAATAAAACAGTGAAGCCATGTTAGGAGGCATGGACACTTGTTAGCGCCAGGACCGGGAAACCGGTTGACGAGGCCGGCAGTTATCGAAAGACTCGGCGGATGCTGCCGCGGAACGGTGGAACGTAAGGGAAAATGTAAAAAGCAGAATCAACACTGTAACAGAGCGTTTCCTGCCACCCCGGACCCTATTTACGGGGACGGTATGATCATATGACTTAATTTTTCGGAGGTAGACAATTGTATACTATAAAGGATCTGTATGATCTGGATCATACCATGGCAAAGGAATACCTGGAGGGATTTACCTATCCCTGGGAAGCCCTTAAGGGAATAAAGGAGCTGATACTGTCCATAGGCAGCACTCTGGGTGATGATTATGATGAAGTATCGGAGCATGTATGGGTACATAAGAGCGCAAAGGTATTTCCCAGTGCATATCTGGGAGAGCCCTGCATCATAGGACCCGGTACGGAGGTCAGACACTGTGCCTTTATCAGGGGAGCGGCTCTGGTAGGTGCCGACTGTGTGGTAGGCAACAGCGTTGAGCTAAAGAACGTGATCCTTTTCGATCATGTCCAGACCCCTCATTATAACTATGTGGGTGACTCCATACTGGGATATTATTCCCACATGGGTGCAGGCTCCATAACATCCAATGTTAAGAGCGACAAAAAGCTGGTGGTGGTACACAACGGAACGGAGCAGATAGAGACCGGCATGAAGAAATTCGGAGCCATGCTGGGAGATCATGTGGAAGTCGGCTGTAATTCCGTGCTCAATCCCGGCACTGTCGTGGGAAGGAACAGCAACATCTATCCTACCAGCTGTGTAAGAGGGGTGGTACCCGAAAACAGCATCTGGAAGGACAACGGAACGGTTATACAGAAAGGGGATATATAAATGGGTAAGTATTTCGGAACAGACGGATTCCGCGGCGAGGCCAACAAGGTACTGACCTTTGAGCACGCTATAAAGATCGGACGTTTCTTAGGCTGGTATTACGGTGAGAGACTGGATAAAAAAGCAAAGATCGTCATCGGTAAGGACACAAGACGCTCCTCATACATGTTCGAATACGCACTCTGTACCGGACTCATGACCTCCGGCGCGGATGCTTATATCATGCATGTTACCACCACTCCCTCGGTGGCATACATCACAAGGGTTGATGATTTTGACTGCGGCATAATGATAAGCGCCTCCCATAATCCCTTCTATGACAACGGTATCAAGCTGTTGAACGGTATGGGCGAGAAGATGGATGAGGAGACCATACTCAAGGTAGAGGAATATATAGACGGGGGTATAGAGATACCCCTTGCCACAAGAAATGTAGGACGTACTGTGGACTACGTGGCAGGACGTAACCGCTATATAGGCTTCCTGATCTCGATGTCCAAGTTCAGCTTCAAGGATGTGAAGGTGGGTCTTGATGTGGCCAACGGTGCCGCATGGTCCATAGCAAAGGGTGTATTTGATGCCCTGGGAGCCAAGACCTATGTCATCAACAACGAACCTGACGGATATAATATCAATACGGACTGCGGAAGCACTCATATAGAGCATCTGCAGAAGTTCGTGGTGGAAAAGGGCCTTGATATAGGATTTGCCTACGACGGTGATGCCGACAGGTGCCTGTGCGTTGACGAGAAGGGAAATGTGGTAACCGGTGACCATATCCTGTACATCTACGGCCTCTATATGAAGGAGAGAGGAAAACTCCTCAACAACAAGGTGGTGACTACGGTCATGTCCAACTTCGGCCTTTACAAGGCGCTGGATAAGGTTGGCATAGAATACGAGAAGACAAAGGTGGGAGACAAGTATGTATACGAGAACATGCTCCATACCGGAAACCGTATAGGCGGAGAGCAGTCCGGACATATCATCTTCTCAAAATACGAGACTACCGGTGACGGTATACTTACGAGCCTTAAGATGATGGAGGTCATGCTGGCAAAGGAGAAGCCCATGAGTGAGCTTGCATCTCCCGTAGTCTTCTATCCTCAGGTACTCAAAAACGTCAAGGTTAAGAATAAGGCTGATGCCCAGAACGATCCCGATGTTATGAAGGCAGTGGAGGATGTAACAAAAAAGCTGGGTGATGAAGGAAGGATACTTGTAAGAGAGAGCGGTACGGAGCCAGTCATCCGCGTGATGGTGGAGGCCAAGTCCGACGAGATATGCGAGCAGTATGTTGATTCGGTCATAGAAGTGATACGTGAAAAAGGTCATATGGAGGAATAAGGAATGAGAGTCATTATTCAGGAAAATTACGATAAGATGTGTAAATGGGCAGCGGCCCTTATATGCGACAGGATAAATGCCCACAAGGAGGACAGGCCCTTTGTTCTGGGACTCCCCACCGGCTCTTCTCCCATAGGTGTTTACAAGGAGCTCATAGCAAAGAACAAGGCAGGAGAGGTCAGCTTCAAGAATGTGGTGACCTTCAATATGGATGAATACCTGGGACTGCCTCATGAGCATGACCAGAGCTATTGGTATTTCATGCACGATAATCTTTTCGATCATCTGGTAGACATGAAGAGCGAGAATATAAACATCCTTAACGGCATGACAGACGATCCCGAAGGAGAATGTGCCCGCTATGAGGAAAAGATAGCATCCTACGGAGGCATCGACCTTTTCATGGGAGGCATAGGAGTGGACGGACATCTTGCCTTTAACGAGCCCTATACATCACTTACATCAAGGACCGGTGTAAGGGATCTTACAACCGACACAAGGATCGTTAATTCAAGATTCTTCGGAAACGATCCCGAGAAGGTTCCGGCAAAGGCGCTGTCTGTAGGTATCGGTACCGTATGTGACTCGAAGGAGGTTCTGGTACTTATAAGCGGTCATAACAAGGCCAGGGCTCTGGCAGCAGTTGTGGAAGGCGGAGTAAGCCAGAAATGGACCTGCAGTGCTCTCCAGATGCATAACGGAGCTTATATAGCCTGCGATGAGGAAGCCTGCGGCGAGCTTACCGTTGACACATACAAGTATTTCCTCGATATAGAAAAGAAGGAAAGGCTTTGATGAAAGCCTGTGAAGAAAGGACACCATTTGATCGGTTTTTCTTCACAATTGATACACACTTAGGGACTATCATATCATCATCTTAGGTAACAGGTTTACTTTTATCTGCGGTGATGCCTGCTACGGGCATCACCGTTTTTTATTAAAGGAGATGAAGGACATGATGGATGAGAACGGAAGGAATGAGGAGAGCATGAACAGGGATGTTACACAGGAGAGGGGATCCGAAGAGAAGAAGAGCGAATATATAAATGCGGGATCCAGCGGAACCAATACAGCCAATTCCTTCGCTGAGTCGGCAGGAAGCGGATATTCGGGATACAGGTCCGACAGAAGCTACGGCTATTCCCGAGAGGCCAGACCTCATTACACCTCATACAGCGGCACCGGCAGCACACAGGGCGGCGCAAGGAGCAGCGCAGGCAGCTACGGAAGGACCGTTGACGGATCAGTCAGAGAACCTAAGGAACAAAAGGTGAAGTCGGGAAAAGCAGGGATCTTTTTCAAGAGAGCTGTTGCGGCAGTGCTTATAGGAGTGCTGTTAGGCGGATCGGCGGCAGGAGCCTTTTACGGAGTATACAGACTTACCGGGATGGATGAGGCTGTGAGCACCATAGCCAAGGCGTCCGATACAGCAGCTAAGGTAACAAAGACCCAGACCACGGTAACAACGGCCGCAAGCTCCGAGGATAAGACCGCGGATGCCAAGGATGCAAGCTTTGCCACTGCACAAGCCGCAGGACAGGATGTGACAGGCGTTGTGGAGGTGGCTCTTCCGTCGGTCGTAGCCATAACCAATTCCGCCACCATAACGGGCCAGACCTGGTGGGGCGAGACCATCCAGCAGAAGGGCGAATACGCAGGCTCCGGCATAATAGTAGGCAAGAACGATGAGGAGCTTCTCATAGTGACCAACCAGCATGTCATAGATGATGCTACGGAGATATCCATAAAGTTCGTGGATGATTCCATAGCCCAGGCAAACCTCAAGGGAGAAGATGCGGATGCGGATGTAGCAGTCGTGGCAGTACCCCTGGGCGACCTGTCAAATGATACTCTGGATGCCATCAAGATAGCAGTACTGGGAGATTCTGATGAGCTGAAGGTAGGAGAGCAGGTAGTGGCCATCGGAAATGCGATGGGATACGGCATTACCACAACTACAGGTATCATAAGTGCTCTGGATGCCAAGATGAATGTCATAGATCATGAGCTGCTGCAGACAGATGCAGCCATTAACCCCGGTAACTCCGGCGGAGCCCTGCTCAACATGAAGGGCGAGGTCATAGGTATCAATGAGGCGAAGGCCGGAAGGCTGCTTTCGTCAGGTATGATAGTAGAGGGCATGGGATATGCTATCCCCATCTCAACGGTGAGCGAGCTCATAGATGAGATGATGAATAAGGACACCAAGGTCAGAGCCGCTGAGGGTAAGCAGTCTTATCTGGGTATAGGCGGTGTGGATGTGACCGAGGATGTATCCGAAAAATACAATATACCCGAGGGTATCTATGTAGCTCAGGTAGATCCCGGATCTGCTGCGGATGAAGCCGGTATCGCCGTAGGTGATGTCATAACCCACTTCGACGGAGAGAAGGTCAGATCCATGGAGGAGCTTAAGGAAGTCATGGGATACTATGAGGCAGGCACCACCGTTAACGTCACGATCAAGAAGGATACGGAGGGCGGATACGAGGATAAGGAGCTGGAGGTTCAGCTCGGACGCAAGCCCGCAGGGGTATCGTAAGGGAATACATACTTTAGGCCAGAAGCTCGCCGGTGATCATCACCGGCGAGTTTTTTCGAAACATATGACTTCTTGTGGCCTTGCCCCAAGAAGCCATAGAGCAAGCCATTTAAAACCG
>CAMOIV010000094.1 GCA_946616305.1 uncultured Lachnospiraceae bacterium
ACGAGAATCCGGTATATACGCTTCTCCTTAGTTTTCTATCATCCTAATTATACCATATTTATCTGCGGTATCTTACAGCACGCGGATGTCCGTTAAGGCGCACTGGTCGCCTGTGAGAGATACGTATATGTCGTCGGAGCCGTTCTTCGTGGTGGTGGTGTTCTCTATGTGGATGCCAAGATTATCGGTGGTCAGTGTGACGCGGTTACCCCTCTTCCTGAAGCTGACCTCACACTCCATGCCCTGCTTGTTCCGCTCCTTCCATGCCTCCCAGCCCGGGAAGGAATCATCCTTTCTCATGATGAACCTGTTCTCGGCATATTCGTCGTCTCCCTCCTTCTCGCCGTTAAGCTTGATAAGGGAATACTGACGGTACTCCGGCCCATCCTTTGTCATATCGTCGGATTTAAAAAGCAGGAGATATGGGCAGTGCCATACCAGATTCGAATCCGGCAAGCTCATGGTATGGAACCTGATCCTCATGCCGTCACAGACCGGAATGCCTCTGGTGGCAGCTGACAGGTTTCTGTCTATCTGGATATTGGGAATATCGGACTCTATGCGATCCGTGTATGTAAGCTTGTCAGCGATCCTTTCTATATCCTTCTCTTTGACTTCCTCGTCCAGGACCTCCACGCGGATATCCTTGATATCACAATGCTCTCCCGTCAATGCTATATATGCACTCCTGGAGCTGTCCGGCAGAGCCACCACAACTGTGGTAACATATTTGTCATTTTCCATCTCAAGCTTTACATGATCATCAAACTTCATGGCACGGATAACATGCTCCGTGGCAGCAGGATCTGTCCCGGTCTTCTTCTCCGTATCGATCTTTATATTCCTTCCGGCCGTGAGAATACCATGTCCGTCAAAACGTACCTCGGCGTATTCCGAATAGTTGTATTCCTTAATGGTCTTCTCATTGTCATGGACGCGTCTGTCATAGGAATCAAACAATATGACGCAAGGCTCGGAAAAGACATCCTTATCGCTGTCGGCTCTGGAGCACGTGAAGGTTATACGCTTCACGAAGGCTCCCAGCAGGATACCTCCGGATATGCAGTCTCTGTATTCTCTGCAATGCAGTTCCCTCTCAAGCTGCAGCTCGGTCGTGCCCAGAAGGTCTTTATCGCCCGAGTTGTCCGCATCGATGATACCAACCATGGCCCTGGTAAGATCGGGGTCGAACCTGACTCCGGCATCCTTGATGAATTCTTCCCTTACTATCTGCATGGGTAATGCATCATGGTCTCCGCCCTCACTGGTGAGATCCTCGTACTCGTGAGCCACCGCAACGATCCGGGCCGCCTCAGGTATATCCTTGCCTCTAAGCCCTTCGGGATAACCCTTGCCGTCATATCTTTCCTCGGCATATCTGGCCGCCAGGTTCAGATACGGATATTCCGTGATATTCTTGAGGATATCGCTTCCCATGGATGCCTTCTTGCCGATGATCTTTGCATCGTCTTTCTCTTCTGCAAGCTCACTGTCGCTTAAACAGACCTTGCCCACGTCATGGAGCATGGCTGCATAGTATATCTCGTCACACTCATCCTCATCCTTCCCCATGCTCTCCGCTATCCTGCGGGCGATGCCGGCAGTCCGCAGAGCATGTCCCTGTGTTCCTTCTTCTCTTTTTTCCACAGCCGTAGCAAAAGCGGATGCCACCTGATCAAAGAGCCTCTTCATGCTCTGATGCTCGCTCTGCATGGTCTCCACTTCCATCCTGTGGGCCTTTGCCATGGCATCATTAAGATCGTTTATGATAAATACATAGAGTGCTATCACAAGGCCTCCTATGGATATATTGGTAAGAGACAGTCCGTAGGTCACCACCTGGACAAGGGACGCGAACATGGGCACAGCGGTAAACAGCACTATGGCAAGGGCCACCCCCCTGTTAATCTTTTTCCGGTTCTCTACAACCACCGTCAGCTGTACCACGGACACTACCACCGGAAGCAGGTAGCATATGATAAAGCCCGGTGATCTCACGTAGCGGTTGGCTTCATCAAATGTATAATAAAACCCGGTAAACTGCGATATGATCACCAGAAGTTCGCCTATTGCCACCAGCACCCTGTTTACAATAAGCCTCACCGGCAGCTTCTTCATCCCGCACTCAAACAGGCAAAGATCCTCGATGAATAAGTTCATGCCCAGGACCACAGCCAGAGTCATGGCAAAGACAAGGTAGTTCCCTATCCTGACCATATAGTATCCCACAGAGGATGTATCACCCCTGTATATGTACGACAGTCTGTCGGAAAACATCAGCGTGGCAGCAGCGATCTCCGTAAAGGCTATGATCAGACGCCTCTTAATGGACATAGTCTTTGTCATCAAGGTAAATACAGCAAGTGCTGCGCTGATACTGCCCAGGGACAGCATGATATCAAGTTGATACTTGGCGAAAAAACCGGTCATCCGTTATCTCCCAAACTATATATGCCTTTTGTATTACAAACAAAATACGCATGGCAGTCATATGCTTTATTTATGCAGTATGAAATACTCCTGCAGTTTCTCAAGCAGTTCTTCCCTCTGTATGGTCTTAAGGAAGTATCCTTCAGGCTTCAGGGATACCACCTTCATGACGCTTTCCTTATCGCTCTTGCCCGTAAGGAACATGACGGGGATGGATCTGGTCTCATCATCGCTCCTTAGCATCTCAAGCACCTGCGGACCGCTGGTAACCGGCATCTCATGATCCAGAAGGATCAGATCAACCTTATTCTTTCCAAGCCATTTGATGGCCTGCAGTCCGGAATTAGCCATGGAGACCTTATATGTACCCTTGAGCCACTCCCTGACAATGGCGAGATAGTTTGTATCATCATCCACTATGAGAATGCTCTTCCTGAACTCGCCGGAATCCACTTTTTCGAAGTATTCCTTGACGGTATTGACATACTCCTCATTATTCACGGGTCTTGGGAAGGATCTGTATATGAACTCACCGGGCATATGATCCAGGACATACTGCAGATCCCGCTGCTCTCCGGTCAGGATCATCTTTATGCCCTTTTCATCCATGGTGTCCCTGAGGAAATGGAGCACATCATCCTTAGGCCTTACGTCCTCCTCCATAAACAGAGTGATAAGAGAAGCTTCACCCAGTTTTGCGTTTATATCATTGACCGTCCATGGCACGAATTCGCAATCTACGCCGGCAGACTGTGCTTTCTTTAAGAGCACCCGCACCACAAATGATTCCTTTTCGGCGATCACTATCATCCTGTTGTCTGACATGTCCACTCCTTTCTACGGACCTACCTGGCCATCAGTTCTTCCATTCCGTCCCAGTCCAGGCTCTTGAGCATAGACTCCAGTTTTTTCGTCTTTTCCGCATCTTCCGCCGGCAGGCGGTATTCCTTAAGCTGCTCAAGTATCATCTCCACCGAGTCATAATCCATCTGGGGAATAACATCTTTCAGTGCCTGATATGCATCCTGCAGTTCTTCCCTGCTGATCTCTTCCTTATCTCCTGCATCGTCACTGTTCTTTATCCTTGCAAGTCTTTCCTTCAGTGCCATGTACTCCTTCATGAGGATATCATGGTTGCTGTCAATAAATGCCTTGTCCTCTCTGTTTCCCGCATCCTCCAGACTCTCGGCGATATGGGATAGTTTTAATGCTCCTATGATCCTTGCGGAGCTTTTAAGCGCATGTACCTTAATGGTGTAGAGTCTTATATTCCCGCTCTCATACGAATCCTTTATCACTCTGGCATTCTCATCCACGGTATCAAAGAACATGTTGAGGGAGAACAGGAAATTGGATATACCGCCGGAATTGTTTATTCCCTCGGAAGGCGTGATGCCTTCCGTTTCGTTGATCCAGAGCATGTCCTCGGGCAGCTCCTTCAGATCCTCCACGGCATCCGCTGCCTCTGCCTTCATCATTATCTCCTCAGGCAGATGCCTCATTATGGTCTTTTCCAGCGTCAGGCTGTCCACGGGTTTTGCCAGATATCCGTTGAAGCCCTTGGATTTGTAGAATTCCTCTCCTGCGGTGGCATTGGCCGTCAGGGCATATACGGGAAGATCGGGGTAGCTCTCCCGGATCCTGCCTACTGTCTCAACACCGTCCATGCCGGGCATCATATGATCCAGCAGTACTATGTTGAAGGTTGATTCCTTAAGCTTTTCAAGACACTCCTCTCCGCTGGAGGCAGTAGTGACGAAGACTCTGGTGGCCTTTAACAGTCCCTTGATGACATTCAGGTTCATGGGATTGTCGTCCACTACCAGCACATCAGCATCCGGCGCCACGAACTGAGGTACATACGGGCCTTTGTTTGTATTCTCCTCATGCTCCTGGAATATCCCCATGGGAGTGCTGTCCACTATCTTCTGACTCAAGGTCAGTACGAACTCGGAGCCTTCACCGTAAACACTGTCGCAGGTGAGCTCTCCTCCCATGAGTTCCGCAAATCTCCTGGATATATCAAGACCCAGTCCGGTCCCCTGTACTCCGCTGTTCTTCTCCTCGTCGAGCCTCTCATATGCGGTAAAGAGCTTTTCCATGTCCTCCTGCTTAACACCGATGCCGGTATCCTTTACGGAAAATCTAAGATCGCAGACATCATCCGTTCTGGAGTCCATGGTCACGGTGAGGACGAAGCCTCCCACATCCGTGTATTTCACTGCATTGGTCAGGAGGTTCAAAACGATCTGCTTTATCTTGCCTGCATCGCCGTAAAGCCTGACAGGAAGGATCTCATCCACCACAACATCGAAGGTCAGTTCCTTCTCGTTGCTCCTGACTCTTATCATGGTGACGATGGACCTGAGCAGCTCCTGCACGTCATATTCCTGCTCCACAAGATGCATCTTGCCGGATTCTATCTTGGACATATCGAGGAGGTCGTTTATGAGTCCGAGGAGTGATTCCGTGGCATTCCTTATGTCCAGAGCGTAGTTTATAACGGACATGAAATACGGCTTGGGTACCCCTGCGGCATCCTCTCTCAGGATCATCTCATCCATTCCCATGATGGTATTGATGGGCGTTCTTATTTCATGAGACATATTGGCAAGGAATCTGGTCTTGGCGGAATTAGCCCTCTCCGCTTCGTCCTTGGCCTGTCTGATCTCGTCATACTGTCTGCGGATGATGGTCCCCTTCATGATACGCCATACTATGAATCCTGCCAGCAGTGCCAGAAGCATCATAAACAGTACCCTGACGGCGATCAGTTCCATAAGGCGCGGCTGCTTGACTATCCTGAACACCTCATCGATCACGGGGTCCGTGCCGTTCTCATCCATAACCTTGATATGCAGCTTATAATTGCCGTATGCCAATCCGGTATACTCAAGGGCAGACAGATCACTCCTCTTGGAATATATCCCCTCATCATCGGTCCCTTCCAGATACACGCTTACCATAGGGTCCGACATGGTATAATCCATGACCGATGGCGTTATCCTGATACGTCCGCTGTCCGAAGGGATCGTATAGACGCCTTCTCCGTCGGGATAGATCCTGAGGTCACCGCAATAGATTGAGTCCACCGCCACCTTGACCTGCATGTCTCCCTCGAAATAGTGATCTATATTGACCCTGCTTATGCCGTCCCTGCCGGATATGTAGAGATTGCCGTGATCGTCTATATCACTGTAGGCATTGGATGTAGGCGTACAGGTAAGGCCGTTCATGACGGTGTAGAGCCTGTAGTCCTTCACATCGTCATTTATCAGCTCATCCGCCTGAAGGGAATAAATACCGTAGGATGACAATACCCATATGTCTCCCTTGTCCCCGTAGTACAGATCATAGCAGTTATTGTAGGGGAAGGACTTCACCTGGGTGACCTTGCCGCCCTTCATGTATTCAATGGAGTTGGAGGTTATGATCCAGTAGACGCCTCTTTCCTCATCCTTTTTGATACGGAGGATGACATCACTGGTAAGTCCGTTGTCTCTCCCTATCCTCTTGACATTCTTTCCTTCTATGACATAGATCCCGTCTCCGTCGGAGCCTGCATAGATCTTGCCGTTCTCTCCCTCCTCTACCGTGAGAAATACCGTGTTTTTGATCCCGCAGGATGAATCCACGACATTTACTATCTTTCCGTCCTTCAGTACGGCAAGTCCGCCGTTGGTGCCGACCAGTACGGAACCGTCCGAAGCAGGGATGGCGCATCTTACTTCATTGCTTGGCATGCCGTCATCCACTGTATAGTTTGTTATGGTGCCGTCCGCACTCATACATACAAGTCCGAGATTATTGGTGAAGGTGGAGACCCACAGATTCCCCTTACTGTCTGAGGATACGCATCGCAGTCTGGTATCTCCTATGAACCGGGTCAGGTCATTTTCAACGACTTCGTTTTTTTCGTTAAGGATCCGAAGTCCGTTATCCGTTCCCACATACAGCATACCGTTGAAAATATGAACTGCATTGGTCACCTCCGCGGGGAGCTTTGTGATCTTGCTCATGCCGACAAAGTTGTTGGTGACCACTTTCATGACACCCTGGGTTGCAGAAGCAAACCACATATTACCCTGATAATCCGAGGTCATCATCTCCAGGGCGCTGTCCATGGGCACATTGGTAAGCTCATGGAATCTGTCCTCCTTGTCAAGGTATCCTGCCACCTTGGTGGATGCCAACCAGACCCTGTCACAGTCATAGCTTATCCAGTGGATGTAATCCAGCGGGTCAACTGATATCCTCTTCATGCCTCCTGCCTTTTCGCCGAAGGTGCCGTGATAGAGCCTGCCGTCTTCAGTACCGATGTAGAGCATCCCGGCCTGATTGCGGTCAGCCATGATGGTGGATATGCCGTCGAGATCCATGTCTTCTCCATCGTAAACTTCCGAGATCCTGCAGTCTTTTATGGAAAACAGTATACCGTTGCCCGTGCATCCGTATATGGTACCGTTAAGGTCCTTATCCAGTCTCAGGATCCTTTCATCGTTGATCCTGTCATCTAAGACGGGATTTACTTTGAGGTCATGATCCACATAGCACACTCCTGCAGTGGTGCCGATGAAGATATTGCCGTCATCGTCCTCGGCAAAGGTCCTGATGGAAGACGAAGGGAGCTTGTCCTTATATGTGATATGGGTGCTTTGCAGGCCGTCCAACACGACGACTCCGTTGTCATTGGTCCCGACCCAGATCCTTCCCAGGCTGTCCTCATATATGGCTCTGCCGCTGGTAAGGCCGTCCGATGTATCAAGCCTGACAAATGAGGATCCGTCATAGCGGATTATGCCGCTGTATCCCCCTATCCATATATATCCATCTCTTGATGCCATAACATAATTGGCATCGGAGGTCGGCAGGCCGTTGGTCGCATCATAGAGGGTGGAAGTATATCCCACGCCTTCTATCTGGCCGGTAACGGCATATCCTCCGCCGATCTTGCTGTCCTGCTCAGCATCTTTTGCATCGGAGGCTTCCCTCTCCCCGGATACGTCTGCTTCGGCTTTTGCTTCTGTTTCTGCTT
>CAMOIV010000095.1 GCA_946616305.1 uncultured Lachnospiraceae bacterium
CAGATTTCAAACGTCGGGAATCCCCAACGTACAGTAGATATTATATCATTATCCGGCTGCTGTTTCAGCATTCATTGTCTGCCGGTCATTCTTTACCTTATTTACACGTACACGACAGGAACGTTCCCACTGGATGCTCTTATGGCTGATCGCAAAATAATAGACCCGGACCCGGTATTACCGGTCCGGATCTATCTTGATCCATTATTTCCCATAATCACATTTTGTAGTCAAAGAAGAATCCGGGATCTCCTATATCGGTTCCCTCGAAGACATCTCCTGTCTCCCATCTTCTTTTCTCCTGCTCCTTTTCTAAGATTTTGTTAAAGTCGGTTTTCCTGCTGTTCCTGTTCTTATCCTTATCCCGGTCAAATCTCCGGCTGGAAGCTATATGCATGACTCCTTCCACTATCTGTCCGGGGGATACTATCTCGGGCGGTGGAAATGATGGATAAACAAATAATGTATCTGCCATGGCGACCTCCTTTCTGCCATATACCTTAAGCGACATCCTTGTCAGGCTTCTCGGGTGCTTTCGCACCCGAAACATTTGTTCTCCTGTATTATATATCGGTCAATAGGTCAGATTTATGAAGTCATCTCATCCTTTTGCAACTTCTATATGGCAATTGGGGCATTCGTAATAATTCTGAGTATTATTCTTATAGAATATAAGGTGATACTGAAAGCCGCAACTGGGGCAGATATAATCCAGCTCGTAGGAGATATTGCTGGCTGCCTTGGTCGACCTGTTCGCAGCCATCTGTCTGCCGTTTGCAGTAGCAGCAGCTTTGCCTACGGGTCTCTTATACCCGGTACCGGCGCCTCCGTTGATCATGCCAAGCTCATCATCATTAAGCTTTTCAAAATTCTTACCCATTATCATCCTCCTTGTTTATTACACCATCTTATTTACTTATACGATAGCCGACAGAAAATGGCTACTGTTTTTATATCATCCTTCTCAATATCTCATCCTGATGGAGAGTGAACCACTTTTTTCTTTCCTTATAATCCGGAAGCACTCTGGCAACCTCTGCCCAGAAGGCCCTAGAATGATTCATTTCCTTTCTGTGGCACAGCTCATGTACCACCACATAATCCCTCTCCTCTTCCGGGACCAGCATCAATAAGCAGTTGAAATTAAGATTTCCTTTTGAGGAACAGCTTCCCCACCTGCTCTTCTGATTTCTGATGGTTATCCTCCCATAGGTCACACCCACAAGCGGTGCATACTTACTGACCCGAAGAGGGATATCGTAAGCTGCCTTTTTTGCAAGTTCCCTTAGCTCATCCACTGTAAGCTTCTCTGCCGCATCGAAGGATTTAAGCCTCTCCTCCATCCTGTCCACATGCTTTTTTATCCAGTCTTCGGATTCCAAAAGGAATTGTCTGATATCCTTGTTAGTCATCCTTAAAGGCGCTCTCACAAGGAGGCTGAGGTCTTTATTGATCTCCACGGATACAGTCTTTCTGCGGCTCCTTTTTACATAGATTTTAATCTTATCAAGATCCATATGTCCATGCGCCCCTCATGCCTTATGCCCCCCGATCTGTCTGTTCCGATCCTTCATGGTGGCCCCCTCCTGCAGGGATGTCCCTTTTAATATGGCATTTTTACCGTATTTTGATTTGATATCTATCATGGCCTCCTGGAGTTTTTTCTCTCTGTCACGCTTTTCCTTTTCATCACTCTTTTCCTCATTCTCACGATCCTGATAGGTAAAAAGATCAAGCTGTTCGTATGTTTCAAATCCACCTGCTTTCTCCTCAGGTACCACATGAAAAGCCATGATATACAGCCTTCTGATCAGCAGGTTCTTATTCACCGTCCTGTCATAGATCTCAAGAGCCGCAGCGGTTATCTCCTCCGTGGATGCGCCGGGAGATGAAAGATTGGCGCTCCCGTGGGCGCTTTTGGGTACTCTTCTGCCGTAATAGTCGGATACGATCTCCCCCTTGTATCCGCTGCTTATGGAAGGATCCTTGAGGTTTTCTATATCATATCCTACGGTAAGTGCTATCTGATCGCATACCAGTCTCTTTGCCACCATATCAAGGGACAGCAGCTCAGCCATCTCCCTTACTATGATCCTGCCTTTTTCCTTATCATAAGGGCTCTGCAGCACCTGCCCCTGTGTCAGGCTGTTATTCTCCGGTTTATATGCCTTTATATCGCTTATGGTACAGGGCTCGTATCCCCAGGCATGATCTATCAAAAGCTCCGCATTTACTCCGAACAGGTCGTACAGCAGATCCTCATTATAATAATCATCCACGCTGCCTATGGAGCATCTGGCTATGTCTCCCATGGTATGGATGCCCTTTGTGGCAAGCCTTGAGGCATATCCCTTTCCCACTCTCCAGAAGTCGGTTATGGGACTGTGGTCCCAGAGTGTAGTCCGATAGCTTTTTTCGTCAAGCTCCGCTATCCTTACCCCGTCCGCATCCTCCTTTATATGCTTGGCCACTATATCCATGGCTACCTTTGCAAGATACAGATTGGTGCCTATCCCTGCCGTGGCGGTTATGCCTGTATTCCTTAAGACCTCACTTATCATGCGCCTGGCAAATTCATGAGGTGTGATATTGTTTATCTTAAGATATGATGTGGCATCTATGAATACCTCATCAACGGAGTAAGCGAATATATCCTCTGGTGCAACAAAACCCAGATATATATCATATATCCGGGTACTGTATTCCATATACAGGGCCATCCTGGGCTTTGCCACGATATAGGAGATATCCTTTTCCTTCGCCTTTGCCTCAACCTCGAAAAGCCTGGCTCTCCCCGGTATGCCGTATGCCTTGAGGGCCGGTGATACCGCAAGACAGATGGTCTTTTCCGTCCGGTCGCTGTCAGCCACAACAAGCCTTGCGCTGAGGGGATCAAGTCCCCGCTCCACGCACTCTACGGAAGCATAAAAGGATTTCAGATCTATGGCTATATAAGATCGTTCATTCACCGGTCTTTACCTTTTTCCACATATCGTTGTAAAGCTGGTCACCCTCCTCTCCAAGATACGTATAGGAGGTACAGCGCTTCAATACGTCATCTCCCGGGAAGGCCACCTCGGAGTTTTTAAGCTCCTCGTCCTCTATCATTTCCCACGCAGCCGTATTGGGAGTCGAGTACATGATGAATTCAAAATTCTTAAGGGCGATATCCGGCCTGCACATGAAATCTATCCATTTCATGGCCGCCTCCGGATTCCTTGCCTTCTTTGTAACAACCCAGCAATCAAGCCAGACATTTGATCCTTCTTCAGGTACCACGTAATCAAGATCCTCGTTTCCGGCCATCGCCTCCATCACATCTCCCGAATACGTAACTGCATAGGCTGCTTCGCCGCCGATCATCTTATCCTTTGCCTGGTCTATAACATAGGCCTGTACCAAAGGCTTCTGGGCAATAAGATCATCTGCCGCGATGGCAAGCTCTTCAGGATCCGTGGTATTGGGGTCAAATCCGTTCCGGATCAAAGCCACCATAAAAGCATCTCTTATGGAATCCTGCATCAGTATCTCTCCGGCACCCTTCTCGTCCCACAGTACGTCCCAGCTTGTGGGAGGCTCATCAACCATGGTCGTATTGTAAAGTATGCCTACCGTTCCCCAGCAGTAGGGTATCGCGTATTTATTCCCGGGATCAAAGGCCTTTGAGGCCTCCATGTATTGCTGTCCGATGTTCTTTCTGTTGGGTATCTTATCAAGATCCAGCTCCTGTATCATATCATTGTCTATAAGCTTGGCTATCATATAATCGGAGGGGCACAGTACATCATAGGCCGCGTCATCCTGATAGATCTTGGCATACATGATCTCCAGGGTCTCAAACTCGTCATAAATGACCTCTATACCCGTTTCCTCGCTGAACATCTCTATGATCTCGGGATCTATGTATTCACCGGCATTATAGACGAAGAGCTGATTGCTCTTTCTCTTGAAGACGCCTCCGAAGTACATACCCAGGATGATTATCGCAAATGCAGGTACGAGCATTAAGATAAACCTTCTTCTGGATATCCTTTTTTCCACCTTATACAAAGGTGCGTCCTTCCTGACGGATGCGTGCCTGTTCCTCATCCTCTCGGACATCATGAGCAGGACTATCACCACTGCAAAGATAATGGTGGAGATGGCGTATATCTCAGGCCTGATCCCTCTCTTCACCTCGTTATATATCTTGGTGGACAGCGTATCGAAGCCGGAGCCTTTTGTGAAATATGTGATGATAAAGTCATCTATCGACATGGTAAATGCCATTAATGCTCCTGCCAGCACCGATGATGTCAGATTGGGCAGGACAGCCTTCCTGAAGGCATGAAAGGGCTTTGCTCCCAGATCCAGGGCTGCTTCATATACATTGGGATCTATGGTCTTCATGGCCGGCAGCACCGCAAGCATCACATAGGGTATGTTGAAGGTTATATGGGCTATGAGCACGGACACAAAACCGGTTTCAAAATGAAGCACCTTAAACAGGAGCATCAGCGATATGCCCGTTACGATGTCCGCATTGATCATGGGTATATTTGTTATGCCCATGATCACCGCTCTGCTCCTTCTGTTGACTCCCATGAGGCCCACACAGGTGATGGTTCCTATGACAGTGGCTATGACTGTCGATATGAGAGCTATCACCAGCGTATTCGCCATGGCATTGAGCACCGATGAATCATGGATAAGATTAATATACCATTTCAGGGTAAAGCCTCCCCACTTTGCCCTGGACTTGCTGCTGTTAAAGGACAGCACCATAAGAGTCACGATAGGAGCATACATGAAGATAAAGATGATACCCGTATAGAGTTTTTCTATCTTTGACCTCATGACTCTTCTCCCTTTTTATCGGATATGGAGGATACAACTATATTTATGATGATGAATACCATGAGCACGATGGAAAGTCCGGATCCCAGATTCCAGTCGTATGACAGGGTGAATTCCTGCTCTATGACGTTTCCTATAAGGAGTATCTTTGATCCCCCCAGCATGGTGGATATGGCAAATGTGGTAAGCGCCGGAATAAAGACCATGGTGACTCCCGATATGATGCCGGGTACCGTCAGGGGCAGCGTGACCTTAAAGAAGGTCTGCTTACTGTCGGCTCCCAGATCTCTGGCGGCAAATATGACGCTGTCATCTATGCTCGACAGAGAATTGTATATGGGTAGGATCATGAAGGGCAGGAAATTATATACCATACCTATGACTATAGCCGCAGGGGTATTGATGATGTTTATACCCGGCAGGTGCAGAAAGTCCAGTACCCCGTTTATGACGCCCTTATTCTCAAGGAGAGTCATCCATGCCAGAGTACGCAGCAGGAAATTCATCCACATGGGGAGAATAAATAAGGTTATGATCATGCTCCTGTTGGAGGCCTTATTCCTGGCAAGTATCATCCCCAGGGGATATGCCAGTATGAAACAGATAACGGTGCTCACAACGGAAAGCGCCACGGCAAGCAGCAGTGAATGCATATGCTCCGGGCTTGCTATGGCAGCAACGTTATCAAAAGTAAAGCTTCCGGAATCATCCGTAAAGCCATAGTAGAATACCATGAAAAGCGGGACTATGATGAAGATCACAGCCCAGGCCACATATGGTGAATTCAGAAGCCTTGAAGTTTTCCTGTTAATCGGCATCCGGGTTCAAGGCCTCCTCATCCTCGGATTCAGGCTTGTTCATAACCTGAATGTTAAAAGGATCCACTTTAATATCCACCTCTGATCCGGCTTCCGAAAGCTTTGTGGAATGGACCAGCCACTTGTATCCCCTGGCGGTCACCTCCATCTCATAGTGCACTCCCTTGAAGATCACATGAGACACCACTCCCGATATGGTCCCTTCTCCCTTGGGGACAAGCTCCACGTCCTCGGGACGTATCACCACATCCACCGGCTTCATCTCGCCGAATCCCTTGTCCACACACACAAAATCAACTCCCAGAATGTTAACAAGCTCATCCTTTACCATGGTGGAGCTTATGATGTTTGAGTCCCCTATGAAATCGGCAACAAAGGCATTCTCCGGCTCATTGTATATATCCTCCGGACTGCCCTCCTGCTGTATATATCCCTGATTCATCACGACTATGTGATCCGACATCGTAAGTGCTTCCTCCTGGTCGTGGGTCACATAGATAAATGTGATGCCAAGCTCCTCCTTAAGCCTTATCAGCTCATACTGCATGTCTTGTCTCAGCTTAAGGTCCAGGGCTCCCAGAGGCTCATCCAAAAGCAGCACCTTGGGTTCGTTGACTATGGCTCTGGCTATAGCCACCCTCTGCTGCTGTCCTCCCGAAAGGGAATTGGGCATACGGTGCTCATAGCCCTCCAGGTTCACCAGTTTAAGTGCGTAGTTTATCTTGTCCTCTATGAATTCCTGGGGTTTGTTCCTGATCTTTAAGCCGAATGCGATATTCTCGGCCACATCCATGTGAGTGAACAGCGCATACTTTTGGAACACAGTGTTCAGCTGTCTCTTATTGGGCGCAAGATCCGTGATATCCACTCCGTCGAAGACTACGTTTCCCTTATCAGGTGTCTCGAATCCGCCGATGATGCGAAGTGTGGTGGTCTTGCCGCAGCCGGAGGGCCCCAAAAGTGTCACGAATTCATTCTCATGTATGACAAGGTTAAGATCATCCAGTATCAGTTCCCCGTCAAAAGCCTTTGAAATGTGATTAAGTTTTATCAGTTCCTTTTTCATATATGATTCTCCGAATTAACTCTGTGAATCCAACGCCCTCCCGGCGCCTCCGGATAATGTGCCGTTTTCACTCCCAGCTGTATGCCGCTTCCTCATGCGATATAACATAAAGAGTCTTTGAAATGCGGAGCGCTTTACCTACTATACCATCAGCCACCGTCGCATATCATGAGCCGGTCTTATGAGAAGACCGGCTCATTGGTGAAAATCCCGTTATCTGTAACCCTCTTCTATCTCATGCACCCGCCGGTACAGATACTCATTTGCCGGTACCCGTATCCCGTGCTTCTTTCCCAATTTGATGACTTCCCCTGCAAACATGTCCACTTCGGAGAGTCTGCCCTGTCGTCGGTCCTGCCCCATGGAGGGAGTGGCATTGGGATCCAATGTAGCTATGATCTCAAGATACTGATTGACTTCCTTCTCTCCCAGATCTATCCCCTCGGCACGCCCCACTGCCACCACCTCACGCATGGCGGCAACATTTATGGCATAAGCTTCCGAGCCGGGCTCTGTCACTGCGGCATATCCTCCGTCATACACCATACAGGTCTGATTGATGCCCACGTTGAGCATGAATTTGCTCCACATCCTGTACATGATATCAGGCTCTACGGTATGAGGCACCTGACACTCATCAAAGAGTTCAGCCACCTCCTGCAGTCGGGCTTTGAGCTTTTTTGAGGAACCCTGAGGTATCCCTATGAACAGCTC
>CAMOIV010000096.1 GCA_946616305.1 uncultured Lachnospiraceae bacterium
GGTACACAAGGAGGCAGGTATGAATTTCGAGTTATGGCTTTTTACAGTGAAAAGGCTCGCTCAGACGATGGATGCGGCGAAGCTTATCTATAAAGGATTATCCACTCAGGAGCAGATGGAGCTCCGCAAGGAGTATAATGATTACAAAAGAGAGAAGAAGGAGGCTGAAGAGGCCGGCAGGAAGGCCGGTGAGGGAGCTGCCGAAAAGATCGTGCAGACGGCGGGCCGGGACAGCCTGGGGACCTTCGCTCCTGATTTTGCACATTTTAATGATGACGTACTTTTTGGGGAGAACTGGAACAATACGGATATAGATCTGAAGACCAGAACCCTTATAACAGTCGTTGCTCTGATATCACAGGGTATCACGGATTCATCACTGCACTATCATATCCTCAATGCCAAGAATCACGGAGTCTCCCGGAAGGAGATGGCGGCTATGATCACGCATATCGCTTTCTATGCCGGGTGGCCCAAAGCCTGGGCTGCTTTTGACGTAGCAAAAGAGATCTATGGAGGATCCCTTGATTAATACAGATCATATGGAGGCTGATCATGCCACTTCGTGACATATTGATGATCATACAGTGCGGATGTTTGTTCGGGCTGTTCCTTGAGATCTGGATCATCATCACCAGATGCAAAACAAAGCTTCATCTGTATCTGCTGCTAAGCTGTATCATGTGCTTTATCAACAACATCGGATATCTGTTTTTGATAAGAGCAAAGTCTGAGGAAGCAGGCTTTATTGCGCTGAAATTCTCTTATCTGGGACGAGTGTGGTATAGCTTTTTCATGCTGCTTTTTGTGACTGAGCTGGTGAGGTTTACCCTGCCCTTCGTCGTGAAGGCATTTCTTGTAATGATGAGTACGGGAACCTATGTGGTGATACTGCAGATCGGAGAAAACGAGTTATATTACAAAAATGCCAGGTTTGTTGTAGGCAACACTTTCTCCGCCATCATTCATGAAAACGGTCCCTGGCATCAAATGTTCATGGGGATCCAGGTTCTATACATCCTGTTTGGATTGTCCATTTTATTTATCACCTTTTCAAAAGAGAAGAATAAGATCGCAGTGCGCCGGCTCTCGATGGTGATGGGGGCTATATTGGCTCTCACCATATTCTTCATAGTCCAGCTCATAGGTATACCGGACGTTACGGATTATTACGATGTCACCATCATCGGTTATTTCTTCTGTACCATCATACTTCTTATAGCCATACTGTCCTGCGACCTTTTAGGCATGAGCGAGATAGCCAGAGACTATGTGATCGACAGACTCTCCGAAGGGATCATAGCCGTGGATAACGATGGACTGGTTCAGTATTACAATGAGCCGGCAAGACGTCTGTATCCGGAACTCAAAAGGCATTCCATTGCCGTCAACAGACAGATAGTACGTACCATAGATGATGCAGTAAGAGACGATAACGTGCTGCCCATCGAGGACCGTCTTTATTCCCCTGAGGAGAACGATCTCATACATGACGGAGAGAAGATAGGAAAGCTCTATGTTCTGGCCGATGACACTGAGCACTTTATATATATGGAGGAGCTTGAAAGACAGAAGGCTGCCGCTGACAGTGCGAACGTGGCAAAGAGCAGATTCCTTGCAAATATGTCCCATGAGATCAGGACACCCATAAATGCCGTGCTTGGTATGGATGAGATGATCTTAAGGGAGAGCAGTGACAGTACCATACGGTCCTATGCATCGGACATCATGTCCGCCGGGAAAACCCTCCTCTCACTCATCAATGATATCCTGGATCTGTCCAAGGTGGAGGAAGGGAAGATGCAGATCATCCCGGTGCAGTATGAGCTGTCCTCCATAATCAACGATCTGTCCAACATGATACAGCAGAGGGCAGTGAATAAGGGACTTAAGTTTGATATCAATGTTGATGAGCACATCCCACATCTGCTGATCGGAGATGAGATAAGGATAAGACAGTGCGCCATGAACCTGCTCACAAATGCAGTGAAGTATACGGAGAAGGGGTCAGTGACACTTGATGTCACATATGAAAAGACCGGAGACTCCGAGATAATGCTGGGATTTGCGGTGTCCGACACCGGCATAGGCATGAAGCAGGAGAGCATAGACAAGCTGTTCTCGCCTTATGAGAGGATAGAGGAGAAGAGAAACCGGGCCATAGAGGGAACAGGACTGGGGATGAGCATTACCAGACAGCTGCTTGAACTCATGGACAGCAGTCTTGAGGTAGAGAGTGAATACGGCAAGGGCTCAGTGCTTTCATTCGCCATAAAGCAGCAGGTCGTATCCTGGACCGAGATAGGAGACATCTCAAGGAGAACGGCTGAGAATCGGAGTAAGGGGGATATGTATCATGAGCTGTTCCACGCTCCCGATGCCAGGATACTTATAGTGGATGATACCGAGATAAACCTGACCGTCATGAAGAGTCTGCTTAAGAAGACCGGGATCCGTATAGATACTGCGGAGTCCGGACAGGATGCCATAACCCTTGCAGCAAACAATGACTACGATGTGATATTCATCGATCATATGATGCCTGATATGGACGGCATAGAGACCCTTGAACATATAAGGGAGATCGAAAGACAGAAGGACACCCCTGTTATAGCACTTACAGCCAATGCCGTTTCCGGTGCGAGGGAAATGTATATAAAGGCCGGGTTCACGGATTACATCTCCAAACCGGTGGATGGTGAGAAGCTGGAGAAAAAGCTTCTGCATATGCTGCCTGAAGACAGGATCATAAAGACAGATGATGAAGCTGACGTAAGTCATCAAGGGGGCATGGATACGAAGCCTAAGATACTTGCGGTGGATGATGACGAGTCGGTATGCCGGCTCATACGGAGTATCCTTGAACCGCTGTATGATATATCCATAAGTCATACCGGTGCCGATGCAGTGAAGATGGCAAAGCGGGATGGATACGATCTTATCATGCTTGACATACACCTGCCTGACAGTAACGGCTTTGCCGTCATGAGTGAACTTAAGGCCAATGAGATGACAGCAGATATCCCGGTGCTGCTGGTCACGGGAGACAATGATGCCGCTGTAGAGGAGGAGGGCTTCAGAAGAGGAGCTTCGGATTACATCCGCAAGCCCTTCGTTCCGGATATACTGAAGCAGCGTGCAAAAAGGATAATCGATCTGCATAACTATCAGCATTCCATAGAGGAAGAGGTGGATCATCAGACAAAGAAGAGCAGGAGACTCAGCCATGAGATGATGATGGTGCTGTCCAAAACAGTGGACATCAAGGATCATTATACAGATGGTCACTCCCGCAGGGTCGCTGCCATGTGTGCCGAGATCGGCAGGAGACTGGGCAAGAGTTCCAGAGAGCAGGTACTCCTGTATGAGATCGGGCTTTTACACGACATAGGCAAGGTAGGCATACATGAGGATATCATACACAAGAACAGCAAGCTTTCCGATGATGAATATTATGAGATAAAATCCCATACCGAGAAGGGCTATGAGATACTCAAAGAGATCGCTGATATGCCCAAGCTCTGCGAGGGTGCCAGATGGCATCACGAGCATTATGACGGCAAGGGATATCCCGACGGCCTTAAGGGTGAGGAGATACCTGAGCATGCCAGGATCGCCTGTGTGGCAGACTGCTATGATGCCATGACCAGTACCAGGACGTACTCTGTCCCCAGAAAGCAGGAGGATGTGCGTGCCGAGATAGAAAGATGCAAGGGCACCTGGTTCGATCCGGTGGTCGCTGACGTCATGCTCAAGATGATCGATGAGGATACGGAGTACCGGATGAATGAAAAAGCAGAGGCCGGTGACGTATGGAAGGAATATGACAGACTGTGGGGCAATGCACTGGCAGGTATCGAAGCAAAGGACAGTGAAGCCGCATCTGCTGCACAGGCTGAGGAACAGCTTCCCTTATGGCTTACGTCGGTTGAAGATATAAACACGAAGGAAGGCCTTAAGAACTGCGGTTCGGTGGAGGGTTATCTTTCCGTATTGTCTGTATTTAACGGTACTGCAGCTGCAAAGGCCGACGAGATAGAGGAGCTTTATAATAAGAAGGATATCCCGGGATACACCATAAAGGTGCATGCGCTGAAAAGCTCTGCCAGGATCATCGGAGCGGCAGAACTTTCGGAACTTGCAAGGACTTTGGAAGATGCCGGCAAGTCGAATGATACGGGATATATAGAGCAGAATACAGACAGGCTGCTCCATATGTACAGGGATCTCGGGGATAAGCTTACCGGTGATGAGGCGGAGGATGCAAAAGAGATGATAGATCCTGCAGCCATGAAGGAAGCATATCAGACCATATACGAGATAGCGGGAAGCATGGATTACGGCCTGATGGACGGCATACTCAGTGACCTTAAAAGCTATGCCATGATGGATAAGGATAAGGAAAACATACATAATATAGAGAAGCATCTGACGGAGCTTGATTGGGAGGCCATAGCAGCCCTTGCAAAGACTGCCCTGGATGATATCGGCCCCAAGCAGGGATGAACGGGAGGAAATAAAAGTGGAAAGATCCGGAGAAGAAAAGGTTATCATCATAAGCGCAACGGACAGTTTTCTGGCAAAAAGCCTTCTGTCAAAGCTTGAGGGAGAAAACGTCGAAGCGGCATTTGCTCACAGCAGGATAAAGGAGATAGAGCCATATGCAAAATGCATGGAAATGGTGATCCTCTTTATGAGTGAGGAGCTGGAGTCGGATCCCGAAGCCCTGGTATATCTAAAGGACATCATCGCAGATAGGGAGACAGGAGTCATACTGATCGGCGAGCAGTCGGAGTATGACAAGGTCACAAAGGTCATCCCCGAAGTGTCGGTAACGGAATGGTTCAAGAGGCCTCTTGACATAGACAGTCTGGTAAAGCGTGTCCTAAAGTATCTTGATGAGAACACAGGGGAGAAGCGTAAGAAGACCGTACTGATAGTGGATGATGATATCACTTATATGAGAACGGTGTATGAGTGGCTCAAGAGTACATACCATATAGGTATGGCTTCCAGCGGCGTCCAGGCCATAAGCTATCTTGCAAAGAACAAGGCCGATCTTATCCTTCTGGATTATGAGATGCCCGTGGCCGATGGACCTCAGGTCCTCTCCATGTTAAAGAATGACTCGGAGACGGGGCAGATACCGGTCATGTTCCTCACAGGGCACGGTGACAAGGAAAGTGTCCTGTCAGTGGTGGACCTGAAACCGGTGGATTATCTGCTCAAAACCATAGACAGGGATACCCTCCTGAAGAAGCTGAACGACTTTTTTCAAAAGAGGTAAAACGGCATTTTTAACAAAATCCTGTATTTTTTTCAAAACATCTTGTAACAAATTGACAAGCCATGGGGCAAGTGTTACTTTATTGTATACAAGAAAAACACGTACTTCTTTGTACGCAGTTTCTATATATTTCCAATCATTTAATTTTATTCTTAGAAGGAGGAATACACTATGGCACTTAGAGAAGAGTGGAGAGGCTTTAAGGGCACTCACTGGGTAGATGATGTAAATGTCCGTGACTTTATCCAGGACAATTACACACCCTACGACGGAGATGAGTCCTTCCTTGCCGGTCCCACAGATGCTACCAACAAGCTCTGGGGAAGGCTTCAGGAGATCCAGAAAGCCGAGAGAGACAAGGGCGGAGTCCTTGAATGCGAGACAGAGATCGTTTCATCATTGACAGCTTATGGGCCGGGCTACATTGATGAAAGCATGAAGGATCTGGAGCAGATCGTTGGTCTGCAGACAGACAAGCCTCTTAAGAGAGCATTCATGCCTTACGGCGGTATCAAGATGGCTCAGCAGGCAGCAGAGCAGTACGGATACAAGACAAACGAGAAGTATGAGCAGATATTCAATGAGTATCACAAGACTCATAACCAGGCAGTATTTGATGCTTACACAGATGAGATGAAGGTTGCCCGTCATACTCATATCGTAACAGGTCTTCCTGATACTTACGGTCGTGGTCGAATCGTAGGTGACTACAGAAGAGTTGCTCTTTATGGTATCGATTACCTCATCGAGAAGAAGGCACAGGATAAGAAGAATACGGGTCACGGAGACATGACAGATGATGTTATCAGACTTCGTGAGGAGATCGCTGATCAGATCAAGGCCCTCAAGGGAATGAAGGAGATGGCTAAGATCTACGGCTTCGATATCTCAAAGCCCGCTAAGAATGCTAAGGAAGCTGTTCAGTGGCTGTATTTCGGATACCTTGCAGCTATCAAGACTCAGAATGGCGCAGCTATGTCAGTAGGACGTATCTCAACATTCCTTGATATCTATATCGAGAGAGATCTGAAGGAAGGCACACTTACAGAGAGCCAGGCTCAGGAGCTTATCGATCATCTGACAATGAAGTTCAGGATGGTTAAGTTCGCTCGTATCGAGTCTTACAACCAGCTTTTCTCAGGAGATCCCGTATGGGCTACTCTTGAAATGGGCGGTATCGGAATGGATGGACGTTCGATGGTAACAAAGAACGACTTCAGATTCCTCCACACACTTGAGAACATGGGACCCGCACCCGAGCCGAACCTTACAGTTCTTTACAGCTCACAGCTTGGCGAGAACTTCAAGAAGTACGCTGCAAAGATCTCAGTTAAGACATCTTCGATCCAGTTCGAGAATGATGATGTCATGAAGCCGATCTGGGGCGATGACTACAGCATCTGCTGCTGCGTATCAGCTACACAGACAGGTAAGGAGATCCAGTTCTTCGGAGCACGTGCAAACCTTGCGAAGGCTCTCCTGTACGCTATCAACGGCGGTAAGGACGAGAAGCACAAGGATAAGGATGGAAAGCCCATGCAGTGCGGACCCGAGCTTGCTCCCATCACATCAGAGTATCTTGACTATGATGAGGTTATGCATAAGTATGACATCATGCTTGACTGGCTTGCAGGTCTGTATGTAAACATCCTGAACCTGATCCACTATATGCATGACAAGTATTATTATGAAGCAGCTGAGATGGCTCTTATCGATACCAACTTAAGAAGAACATTCGCAACAGGTATCGCAGGCTTCTCACATTGTATAGATTCACTGTCAGCTATCAAGTATGCAAAGGTTAAGGTTATTCGTGATGAGTTCGGCCTTGCTACAGGATTTGAGACTGAGGGTGACTTCCCTAAGTACGGTAATGATGATGACAGAGCTGATGAGATCGGTGTATGGCTTCTTAAGACCTTCATCACAAAGGTTAAGAAGTATCACACATACAGGAATTCAGAGCCTACAACCTCTATCCTGACCATCACATCAAACGTTGTATACGGTAAGGCTACAGGTGCTACACCTGACGGAAGAGAGGCATACAAGCCTTTCGC
>CAMOIV010000097.1 GCA_946616305.1 uncultured Lachnospiraceae bacterium
ATGTTCAAAAACGAGACTCATAACCATCCTACGGAGATCGAACCCTTCGGAGGAGCTGCCACATGTCTTGGAGGAGCCATAAGGGATCCTCTGTCAGGCAGATCATATGTATATCAGGCAATGCGTGTTACCGGAGCTGCGGACCCTACAGTCAGTGCATCAAAGACGCTTAAGGGTAAGCTTCCGCAGAAGAAGCTGGTTAGAGGAGCAGCAAAGGGATATTCTTCCTACGGCAATCAGATAGGACTGGCCACGGGCTATGTGCGTGAGATCTATCATCCCGACTATGTTGCAAAGCGTATGGAGATAGGAGCCGTGATAGCTGCAGCTCCCAGAAAGAATGTGATAAGGGAGGATGCAGCTCCCGGAGACATAGTGATCCTTTTGGGAGGCAGGACCGGAAGAGACGGCATAGGAGGAGCCACCGGATCATCAAAGGTTCATACCAAGGAATCCACTACAGAGTGCGGAGCGGAGGTACAGAAGGGAAATGCTCCCACAGAGAGAAAGCTTCAGAGACTCTTCAGGAGAGCTGAGGTATCAAAGCTGATAAAGGTGTGCAATGACTTCGGTGCGGGAGGAGTTTCGGTGGCCATAGGTGAGCTGGCTCCGGGACTTGATGTGGACCTGGATAAGGTGCCCAAGAAGTATGCGGGCCTCGACGGCACAGAGCTTGCCATATCCGAGTCTCAGGAGAGGATGGCTGTGGTGATACAGGAGAAGGACGAGGATGCCTTCATGAAGTATGCCGCAGAGGAGAACCTGGAAGCCACCAAGGTTGCATATGTCACAAAGGAGCCCAGGCTGGTGCTTCGTTGGAGAGGCAAGAAGATAGTGGATCTTAGCAGGGCATTCCTGAATACGAACGGAGCCCATCAGGAGACGGATATCAGGGTAGTGATGCCCGATGAGAAGAATGCATACTTCCGGGAGATGGTATCTGTAAAGGATGTGAAAAAGGAGTGGCTTAAGAGCGTTTCCGATCTTAATGAGTGCTCACAAAAGGGCCTTGTGGAGATGTTTGATTCCACCATAGGAGCCGGAACCGTACTGATGCCTTACGGTGGAAAATATCAGACCACACCGATCCAGACAATGGCAGCCAAGATACCTGTTTTTGAGGGGACCAGTGATGCCGTTACCATGATGAGCTACGGCTTCGATCCCTATATCTCAAGCTGGAGCCCCTACCACGGTGCCGTATATGCGGTCACCGATTCCATAGCAAAGATAGTGGCAAGCGGCGGGGATATGAGCAGGATCAGATTCAGCTTCCAGGAATACTTCAAGAGGATGACGGGAGACGGCACCCGCTGGAGCGCTCCCTTTACGGCACTGTTAGGTGCTTTTGAAGCACAGATGAGGTACGGCCTTCCTTCCATAGGAGGCAAGGACTCCATGTCCGGAACCTTTGAGAACATAGATGTACCGCCTACACTGGTGTCATTCGCCGTGGATGTTGCACAGGGCAGGGATATCATAAGTCCGGAGTTAAAAGGTGCCGGCAATACCCTGATCAAATTTACCATACCCATAGATGATCACGATCTGCCCGAATACAAGGGCGTCATCAGCATGTACAAAGCCATTGGGACCCTCGTGAAGTCCGGTAAGATCCTGTCCGCGTATGCTCTTGACGAGCATGGCATAGCTCCGGCAGTATCCAAAATGGCCTTCGGAAACATGATCGGTGTCACCTTTGAGAAGGATCTCCTGCCTGAGGAGTTCTTCCTGTCGGAGACCGGAAACATAATCGCCGAGGTAAAGAATACAAGCCTCAAGGATATTAAGATCGACTACAGAGTGATCGGACATACGGTATCGGCAAAGACCTTCACCTATAAGGACACTAAACTGAAGCTCTCGGAGATCAAAGAAGCCTATGACAGGACTCTGGAGGGTGTATTCCCCACAACAAGCACAAAGGATAAAAAGAGGCTTCCGGATATCCTTGCGGATGCACCGAGTGTCCATATATGCAGACATAAGGTGGCAACTCCCAAGGTGTTCATACCGGTAATGCCCGGGACGAACTGCGAGGATGATTCGGCCAGAGCATTTGAAAAGGCCGGAGCCGAGGTAGAGATCGGGGTATTTAAGAATCTTACGTCGGGCATGATAAGAAGCTCGGTAGAGGAATATGTAAAGAAGATAAACGATGCCCAGATAATCATGTTCCCGGGAGGATTCTCCGCCGGAGACGAACCGGACGGCTCGGCCAAATTCTTTGCCACGGCCTTCCGTAATGCAAAGATCAAGGAAGCGGTCCTTGACCTTATGAATAAAAGAGACGGCCTGGTGATGGGTATATGTAACGGATTCCAGTCTCTGATCAAGCTGGGACTTGTATCCTACGGTGACATTACGGATGCACAGCTTCCGGATTCACCCACGCTGACTTTCAATACCATAAACAGACATGTGTCCAAGATGGTATATACAAAGGTTGTGAGTAACAGATCACCCTGGCTCATGAGGGCAGAGCTTGGAGGAGTATACGTAAGCCCTGCATCTCACGGAGAAGGAAGATTCGTGGCGGATCCTGAGTGGCTTGAGAAGCTGGCCCTTAAGGGAAGGATCGCAACTCAGTATTGTGATCCCGACGGGAATATAACCATGGATGAGACATACAACGTCAACGGCTCCTATAACGCCATAGAGGGTATACTGTCCGACGATGGAAGAGTCTTCGGCAAGATGTGTCATATCGAGCGTAAGGGAGACTATGTGGGCATCAACATATCCGGTGAGAAGGATATGGAGGTATTTGAGTCCGGCGTAGAGTATTTCATGTAAGCGGGCATGTTTTGACGCACCGATCCGGTTATCTGAATGCCGCGGCCGGCATGATGCCAAAGAGTCGATGAAGATAAGATCATGATAGAGAAGCTTAGAGAGACAATAAACGAGTTTTTTGTTGGCAAGGAAAAGGTAGTTGAGGATGTGCTTGTGTGCATGCTCGCAGGAGGTCATGTCCTTCTGGAGGATGTGCCGGGAGTCGGCAAGACTACTCTTGCCAAGACTCTGGCATCTGTCGTTAATATGAAATTCGGCAGGATACAGTTTACACCCGATACACTGCCAAGTGATGTGGTGGGACTTACCATATACAACATGAAAACCGGTGAGTTCGAGTTTAAGGAGGGGGCAGTAATGTGTCAGATGCTCCTGGCGGATGAGATCAACAGGACATCTCCCAAGACGCAGGCCTGTCTTCTGGAGGCTATGGCAGAATCACAGGTGAGTGTGGACGGCAGTATATATAAGCTTCCCGAACCCTTCTTTGTTATCGCAACACAGAATCCCGTGGAATATCTTGGGACCTATCCTCTGCCTGAAGCTCAGATGGACCGTTTTATGATGAAGCTTTCCATAGGATATCCGGATGATGATGCTGAAAAGCGCATGATGCATAACTACATCGATGAAAAGAAGCCGGAGGACATATCCGCGATCTGCAGCGCGGAGGACATAGCGGCATTGAAGAAAGAGGTCAGAAGGGTCTCCGTAAACGATGCAGTATTGTCCTATATACAGGACATCATACATCTTACCAGATCGGATAACAGGTTTGTGACGGGGGCCAGTCCCAGAGCAATGCTTTTCCTGGTGGAGGGTGCCAGAGCAAAGGCTTATCTTGAGGGCAGAGATCATGTACAGCCGGACGATGTAAAGGCAGTGGCCATAAATATACTGCATCACAGACTAACCCTTACACAGGAGGCAAGGATCAGAAATGAGGATACCGACAATATCCTTAAGGGACTCCTTGTCAAAGCCAGGGTTCCGGTAGCATAGATACCCGGAAGTCACCGATATACCTGTCTATGAACAGAAATCTGATAAATCTCATAATACTCTGGATATTGTCGCTTGTGGGGATCTCCTTCTACGGGGGAGTATTGAGCTACGGGATATTCTTTGTGCTCACGATGATCCCCTTGATATCACTGCTCTATATTCTCATAGTCTATTTCCGGTTCAGGATATATCAGAGGCTTGATGCGGCCAATCTGGTATGCGGACATGAATCGGAGTTTTATTTTACTCTTCAGAACGAAGGCCCGGTAGGCTTTTTCGGAGTCAAGGTAAGGTTTTATTCCTCCTTTTCCACCATCAACGGGATAGACGACGGAGTGGAATACGAACTTGCACCCAATACCGGCATACAGAAGATGACAGGACTGCTGTGCAGATACAGAGGTGAATACGAGGTGGGGATCGAGAGAGTGGTGATAAGCGATCACTTCAGGCTGTTTACCATCTCGTACAGAAACCGTGAACCCTTAAGGGTCAACGTCAAACCCGATCTTGTCACTTTGAATGAACTGAAAAGTGCCGATATCACTCTCAGTGCTCCCAGAGAGCAGATGACCAATCCCATACAGCCGGACATACTGGTGAGGGAATATGTGAACGGCGATGACATGCGTCGCATAAACTGGAAGGCCACGGCATCCACCGGCAAGCTTATGGTAAGGGAATATATAGGTGAGGAACGTCACGGAGTAGGCATAATACTGGATCCCAGACGCGTAAACGGTAATATGCATGAATACATACCCACGGAAAGCAAGGTACTTGAAACCGTTCTGGCACTTGCCATGTTCTTTTGCGACAGAAAAACCCCGGTATCCGTTTACAGCATGTCGTCTGCCCTTAGCGAGGACGATGTGGCAATGGGACAGAAATTCGAGGAGTTCTATGAGAAGATGTCCGGTTTCATGTTCAGAGAAAACGCTGACACCGATCTCATGCATTCCATGATGCTGCAGAGCGGTACCGTATTCTGTAAGAAAACCGTGTTCATGGTGAGCCATACATGGGATGATGCCAATAAAGGCTTCGCCGGGGCATTATGGGAATCGGGGATCCCCGTAATAGCCTATATAGTAGGCGGCGTGCCAAACGAGAGTGATGATGGCGGGGCATCACATTGGACGGTGGTAAGGATCGGGACCGATGATGACCTTACAGAGGTGCTCTGATGACGGGACTTGCGTATGAACTGATATATACGATACCGACGGCACTGACTGCGGGATATATGATACTGAATGCTGCAGGATATGAAAGCAGCGGATTCGGGTTCTACGGGATCACGGTCTTTTTTTCGCTTCTTTGTGCCTTTTTTTTCAACTTCGGCAAAAGGGGTAAAGCAGTCATGGCAGGGACGGCGGTTTCCCTGGCAGCAGGCTTTATGTTTTTGTACGATAAGGAGGAGAGGCTTTCCATATTGCGGGATCATATCATGATCCTATGGGTGCTTTTGATATGCATCCTGTCATATCTGATGATCAAGATAATAAAGCGTTTTCACCGTCTGATACAGGCTCTGGGACTATGCTATGCAGCATTCCTTGTGATAATGCTGATAACAGGAAACTCATTACCCAAGGCAGTTGCTGCTGCTGCGATCTTCATCACGGCAGTATCGGCTGCAGAGGAGGTGCAAAGACGGTGGAAAAAGGAAGGCTACACGGAGAGTGCAAGACATCTTGTAAATGCCGCACCATTCATACTTGCCGTCCTTATAGCAGCCTTCTCCTTTGATATGCCCTCAAAGCCTTATGACTGGCATATAGTCAGGAGCATAGCCGAGGGTGTTATGAGAGGCTACGAAAACATCTGTCGTGCTTTTATGCCCCCTACAGGCTGGGACGGAGAGGACACTGTCATAGGCTTTTCGGAAAGAGGGGCTCTTACGGGGCAGGTGAGAGAGGATACCTACATGGCGATCGAGGTCTCCTCCGACAGGAGAATCGACGAGAGACTGTATTTTTCGGGAAAGACCTTTGATACCTTTGACGGCAGAAACTGGGAAAAGGTTGATGCCTGGGATATGGATTATCAGGCGCTGGATACTGTTGAGATCCTTAGTGCCGTACTTAAGGAAACCGAAGAGGGCGAGGGTATCGCTGATTACCTGAAAAAGGCTCAGGCCTTTGTGACATACGAGGGGCTTAACACTCACTGCATGTTCATACCCCAAAAGACATATAAGATCATGTCGGAAAGGGAAACATACTGTACGGGCGGTGACAGGACATACGCGGGAAGAAGGGATAAGCAATACAGTGTTTATTTCTATCAGACAAACAGGAGCCATCCGCTGTTTGCAAAAATGGTGTCCGATAGAACGGACATAGATCGCGGGACCTGGAACAAGGCGCTGGGCAAGGCAGGACTGCTGAAGGATCCGAACTGTACCTACGATAAGTATCTGCAGTACCTGGAGCATATAGAGGATGTGTACGCCGGGGACGTCACGTTATCGGATGAGATGAGGGATCATCTGGCGGAGCTTTTTGCCGGTGAAGACGATGATATGAGGAAGCTGGAGCTGATAGAAAAGGAATTGTCCGGTATGCATTACACGGATAATCCCGGTGCGATCCCTGAGGATGTGGATTCTGCAGGGGAGTTTCTGGATTATTTCGTGCTTGAAAAGCGGGAAGGCTTCTGTACTTATTTTGCTACCGCCTTTGTGCTTTTAGCCAGGAGTCAGGGGATCCCGGCCAGATATGTGCAAGGATACAGTAAGTCGGTAAGGGACAGGAAAGCCTTTCGGGTTATGTCCAACGATGCACACGCATGGGGAGAGGCCTATATCGAGGGCGTAGGATGGATACCCTTTGAGCCTACACCCGGATATAAGAAGGATGCCCTTTGGGAGACGGCAGATGAGACCTCAGTATCGGCTGAAGTGGCACTGTCAGCGAATGGTATGGAGGGTGTGTCCGTATCCTCCGACAATGAAGCAGAGGACAAAACAGGCGGCGGAGAGCTTGGATGGCAGATGGTACTGATACCCACACTTTCCGGGCTTGTATTTGCGGGACTGTTCCTGGCAGGGGACGCCATATACAGAAAACGGCGCTATAATAAAATGTCCGAACGTGGTAAAATCATATCTGTGTGTCGAAAGGGACTTGTCCGGCTTGAGAGGGCCCATGGCAAAAGGGAGCAGGGAGAGACCCTTCTTGAATACAGGAGAAGGCTCGGGGAGGATGTACCTCCCGAGAGCGTCAGGCTTATTGAGATATATGAGGATATCTCATACAGCAACAAAAGCTTTGATGATGCATCCGAAGCGGAACGGCTCTTGAAGATCACGGAGAGATATTCAAGAAGGAAGAGATTCGAGGGATTCATAAATCATTTTCAAAGGAAAACGTAAACTATGGAAATGAACGAGGCTTTATTTGACAATATCATAAATACGGCGCAGGACTGTGTGTTCTGGAAGGACAGGGACAGACGGTTCGTGGGAGTCAATCAGGCCTTTCTGGATTATTACGGATTTGA